>NZ_JBKBVU010000005.1:0-41612 GCF_046289365.1 Caldimonas sp.
CGGTTGAGCAGGACGTGGTGTTCCTTGATCACCTCTTCCAAGATGTCCCACACCACCGGCGTGCCGGCTTCGACTTCCTTCTTGGCGGCCTTGATCGTGGTGGCGATGCCCATCGCCTCCAGCTTGGAGAAGATGAAGGGCTTGAACAGTTCCAGAGCCATCAGCTTGGGCAGGCCGCACTGGTGCAGCTTGAGCGTCGGGCCCACGGTGATGACCGAACGGCCGGAGTAGTCGACGCGCTTGCCCAGCAGGTTCTGGCGGAAGCGCCCCCCCTTGCCCTTGATCATGTCGGCCAGCGACTTCAGTGCACGCTTGTTCGCGCCGGTCATCGCCTTGCCGCGGCGGCCGTTGTCCAGCAACGAATCCACGGCCTCTTGCAGCATGCGCTTTTCGTTGCGCACGATGATCTCGGGCGCCTTGAGCTCGAGCAGCCGCGCCAGGCGGTTGTTGCGGTTGATGACGCGACGGTACAGATCGTTGAGGTCGGAGGTCGCAAAGCGGCCGCCGTCCAGCGGGACCAGAGGGCGCAGATCCGGCGGCAGCACCGGCAGCACATCCATGATCATCCACTGCGGCTTGATGCCCGACTTCTTGAACGCCTCGAGCACCTTCAAGCGCTTGGAGTTCTTCTTGATCTTGAGCTCGGAGCCCGTCATGTCGTTGCGGATCTTCTCGATCTCGACATCCAGGTCCATGTCCTCGAGCAGCTTCTTGATGCCCTCGGCGCCCATCATCGCGACGAACTCGTCGCCGTACTCCTTGCGTTTGGCGTCATAGTCGTCCTCGGACATGATGCTGTACTTCTTCAGCGGAGTCATGCCGGGGTCGACGACCACGTAGGCCTCGAAGTACAGCACACGCTCGATGTCGCGCAGCGTCATGTCCAGCACCAGGCCCAGACGCGACGGCAGGCTCTTGAGGAACCAGATGTGCGCACAGGGCGCGGCCAGGTCGATGTGGCCCATGCGCTCGCGGCGCACCTTGGTCTGGGTCACCTCAACGCCGCACTTCTCGCAGATCACGCCGCGGTGCTTCAGGCGCTTGTACTTTCCGCACAGGCACTCGTAGTCCTTGATCGGGCCGAAGATCTTCGCGCAGAACAGGCCGTCACGCTCGGGCTTGAAGGTGCGGTAGTTGATGGTCTCGGGCTTCTTCACCTCGCCGAAGGACCACGAACGGATCTTCTCGGGCGAGGCCAGCCCGATGCGGATCGCGTCGAAGTGTTCGTCGGGCGTGAACTGCTTGAACAGGTCCAGCAAACCTTTCATGAGGTTCTCCTATTCCTTCTTTAGTTGCGCTCGAGCTCGATGTCGATACCCAGCGAACGAATTTCCTTGACGAGCACGTTGAAGGACTCGGGCATGCCGGCGTCGATCGCGTGTTCACCCTTGACGATGTTCTCGTAGACCTTGGTGCGGCCGTTCACGTCGTCGGACTTGACGGTCAGCATCTCCTGCAGCACGTAGGACGCGCCATAGGCCTCCAGCGCCCAGACTTCCATCTCGCCAAAGCGCTGGCCGCCGAACTGCGCCTTGCCGCCCAGCGGCTGCTGGGTGACCAGGCTGTACGGGCCGGTCGAGCGGGCGTGCATCTTGTCGTCCACCAGGTGGTGCAGCTTGAGCACGTGCATGTAGCCCACGGTGACCGGACGCTCGAAGGCATCGCCCGTGCGGCCGTCGTAGAGCGTGGCCTGGGTGCGCGTGGACGTCAGCCCCTTCTTGGCCGCGATGTCGTCCGGGTAGGCGAGCTGCAGCATCGCGCGGATCTCCTCCTCGGTCGCGCCGTCGAAAACCGGCGTCGCGAAGGGCACGCCCTGCGACAGGTTGTGCGCCATCTCGAGGATCTCGTCGTCGCTGAGTTGGCTGAGATCCTCGGTGCGGCCACCGGACTTGTTGTAGAGCTCGTCGAGGAACTTGCGCAGTTCGGCCACGCGGGCTTCGCGTTGCAACATGTCGCCGATACGCTGACCGATGCCTTTGGCGGCCCAGCCCAGGTGCACTTCCAGCACCTGCCCCACGTTCATGCGCGAAGGCACGCCCAGAGGGTTGAGCACGATGTCGGCGGGCGTGCCGTCGGCCATGTAGGGCATGTCCTCGACCGGCACGATCTTGGAGACCACCCCCTTGTTGCCGTGGCGGCCGGCCATCTTGTCGCCGGGCTGCAGGCGGCGCTTGACGGCCAGGTACACCTTCACCATCTTGAGCACACCCGCGGGCAACTCGTCGCCCTGCGTGAGTTTCTTGCGCTTCTCTTCGAAGGCCAGGTCGAAGCTGTGGCGGGTCTGTTCGAGCGAGTTCTTGATCGACTCGAGCTGGTTGGCCACGTCTTCGTCGGCCGGCCGGATGTCGAACCAGTGGTACTTCTCGACCTCGGCGAGATAGTCCTTGGTGATCGTCGTGCCCTTGGCCAGCTTCTTCGGACCGCCGTTGGCAGTTTTGCCCACCAGCAGCTTCTCGATCCGGTCGAAGGCGTCGGCCTCGACGATGCGCAACTGGTCGTTGAGGTCCAGGCGGAAGCGCTTGAGTTCGTCGTCGATGATCTGCTGGGCACGCTTGTCACGCTGGATGCCTTCGCGGGTGAAGACCTGCACGTCGATGACGGTGCCAGCCGTGCCCTGATCCACGCGCAGCGAGGTGTCCTTCACGTCGGAGGCCTTCTCGCCGAAGATGGCACGCAGCAGCTTTTCCTCCGGCGTCAGCGTGGTTTCGCCCTTGGGGGTGACCTTGCCGACCAGCACGTCGCCGGCCTGCACCTCGGCGCCGATGTAGACGATGCCAGATTCGTCCAGGCGCGAGAGCTGGTGCTCGGACAGGTTCGGGATGTCGCGGGTGATCTCCTCCGGGCCCAGCTTGGTGTCGCGGGCCATCACCACCAGTTCCTCGATGTGGATCGAGGTGTAGCGGTCGTCGGCGACGACACGCTCGCTGATGAGGATGGAGTCCTCGAAGTTGTAGCCGTTCCAGGGCATGAAGGCCACCAGCATGTTCTGGCCCAGGGCCAGTTCGCCGATGTCGGTGGAGGCGCCATCGGCAATGATGTCGCCAGCTTGCACCTGATCCCCGCGCCGCACGATGGGGCGCTGGTGGATGTTGGTGTTCTGGTTGGAGCGCTGGTACTTGATGAGGTTGTAGATGTCCACGCCGACTTCGCCGACCACCGTCTCCTCGTCGTTGACGCGGATCACGATGCGGTTGGTATCGACATAGTCCACCACGCCGCCACGGCGGGCGGCCACGACGGTGCCCGAGTCCTTGGCGGCCACACGCTCGACACCCGTGCCCACGAAGGCCTTCTCGGGACGCAGCACCGGCACGGCTTGGCGCTGCATGTTCGCACCCATCAGCGCCCGGTTCGCGTCATCGTGCTCCAGGAAGGGCACGAGCGAGGCCGCCACGGACACGATCTGGGTCGGCGCCACGTCCATGTACTGAATACGCTCAGGCGAGGTCAGCACCGACTCGCCGTGCTCGCGCGCGGACACCAGCTCGTCGATGAGGCGGCCGTCCTTGTCCAGCGTCGCGTTGGCCTGGGCGATGACGTACTTGCCTTCCTGGATGGCCGACAGGTACTCGATCTCGTTGGTGACCTTGCCATCGACCACCCGGCGATACGGCGTCTCGAGGAAGCCGTACTCGTTCAGGCGCGCGTACAGGGCCAGCGAGTTGATCAGGCCGATGTTCGGGCCTTCCGGTGTCTCGATCGGGCACACGCGGCCGTAGTGCGTCGGGTGCACGTCGCGCACCTCGAAGCCGGCACGCTCGCGGGTCAGACCGCCCGGGCCAAGGGCCGAGACGCGGCGCTTGTGCGTGATCTCCGACAGCGGATTGGTCTGGTCCATGAACTGCGAGAGCTGGCTCGCCCCGAAGAACTCCTTCAGTGCCGCGGAGATCGGCTTGGAGTTGATCAGGTCGTGCGGCATCAGGGACTCGGTCTCGGCCTGGCCCAGGCGCTCCTTGACGGCCTTCTCGATGCGGGCCAGGCCCGAACGGTACTGGTTCTCGGCCAGCTCGCCCACGCAGCGCACGCGGCGGTTGCCCAGGTGGTCGATGTCGTCGACTTCGCCGCGTCCGTTGCGCAGATCCACCAGGATCTTCACGACGTCGAGGATGTCCTCGTTGGACAGCGTCATCGCGCCTTCGGCCGTGTCGCGGCCCACCCGGGCGTTGAACTTCATGCGGCCCACGCGCGACAGGTCGTAGGTGTCGGGGTTGTAGAACAGCCGGTTGAACAGGGCCTGGACGGCATCCTCCGTCGGGGGCTCGCCGGGGCGCATCATGCGGTAGATCGCCACACGGGCGGCCAGCTCGTCGGCGGTCTCGTCGATGGCCAGGGTCTGGCTGATGTAGCCCCCCTGGTCGAGCTCATTGGTGTACAGGCACTGGATGTCCTTGATGCCCGCGGCACGCAGCTTCTTCAGCAGCGATTCGGTCAGCTCGTCATTGGCCTTGGCGATGATCTCGCCGGTCTCGGGGTCGATCTGGTTCTTCGCCAGCACACGGCCGACGAGGAAATCCTCGGGCACGGTGATGAACTGCGTGCCCGACTGCTCCAGCACACGGGTGTGGCGCGCGGTGATGCGCTTGTCCTTCTCGACGACGACATTGCCCGACTTGTCGGTGATGTCGAAACGGGCCACCTCGCCCTTCAGGCGCTCGGCCACGAACTCCATCTGGGCGCCCGAGTCCATCAGGCGGAAGTTGTCGAACACGAAGAAGTGGGCGAGGATCTGCTCGGGCGTCAGGCCGATGGCCTTGAGCAGGATCGTGACCGGCATCTTGCGGCGGCGGTCGACGCGGAAGTACAGAATGTCCTTCGGGTCGAATTCGAAATCGAGCCAGGAGCCGCGGTAGGGGATGATGCGCGCGGAAAACAGCAGCTTGCCGCTGGAGTGGGTCTTGCCCTTGTCGTGCTCGAAGAACACGCCGGGCGAGCGGTGGAGCTGGGAGACGATCACGCGCTCGGTGCCGTTGACGATGAAGGAGCCGTAGTCCGTCATGAGCGGCACTTCGCCCATGTAGACCTCCTGCTCCTTGATCTCCTTGACCGTCTTGGCCTGCGGGCTCTCGCGGTCATAGATGATCATCTGCAGCTTCGCGCGCACGGCCGCCGCGTAGGTCAGGCCCCGCTGTTGGCATTCGCGCACGTCGAACGGAGGCTTGGCGATGTTGTACTCGATGAACTTCATCTCCACGAACCCGTTGTGCGACACGATCGGGAACGCGGAGAGGAAGGCAGCCTGCAGCCCCTCGGGCTTGCGCTGGGCGGGCGGTACGTCCTTTTGCAGGAAGGCGACGTAGGAGTCCTTCTGCATCGTCAGGAGGTAGGGAACATCGAGCACGCTTTCGCGTTTGCCGAAGCTTTTGCGAATGCGCTTGCGCTCGGTGTAGCTGTAGGTTTTTGCTTGCGCCATAAACACTCCGTGTCGAAGACCACCGTCTGGCCGTTGACGGCGTTTCGTTCGGCGACTGGCTATCCAGACCTTGCGTCTGAAGCTTGGTGGCTGGCCACTACCAGCCGCTGGCGGACAACCCCGGCATTGCACCGCGGCCCGACCAAAGCCGTGCTCCTGCAGTCGGATCAGAGAACACTTGGAAAGAGGCTTGGCATCGTGCCTTCAAACCCCTTTCCAGGTGCTCTCCAGGGGCATCCCCCGGAAAGCGCAAAAGGCTGGGGGCCCCAACAGGCTCCCAGCCCCCGCGGTCGCGCCCGATTACTTGAGCTCGACCTTGGCGCCGGCTTCTTCCAGCTTCTTCTTGGCGGCCTCGGCGTCGGCCTTGGCGATGCCTTCCTTGACGGGCTTCGGAGCGCCGTCCACCAGGTCTTTGGCTTCCTTCAGGCCCAGGCCGGTGATCTCGCGCACGGCCTTGATGACCGACACCTTGTTGGCGCCGGCATCGGCCAGCACCACGGTGAACTCGGTCTTCTCTTCGGCCGCAGCCGCGGCGGCGCCGCCGCCGGCAGCCGCCGGAGCCGCCATCGCGGCGGCGGACACGCCGAACTTCTCCTCGATGGCCTTCACCAGGTCATTGAGTTCCATGACGGACATGGTGTCCAGGGCGGCCAGGAAAGCGTCTTTGTCGAATGCCATGATAGGTTTCCTAAATCTTGAAAAAGGTTGAAGAGGGGACGTCAGGCGGCTGCGGCCTCACCGCGCTTCTCGGCCAGCGCGGCCAGGACGCGCGCGGTACGGGCCACCGGCGACATGAGCAGGCCCGCCAGCTGCGACAGCAGGACTTCCTTGCTCGGGATGGACGCCAGGGCCTTGATGCCCTCGCTGTCCAGCGCCTTGCCGTTGTACGCACCGGCCTTCAGGACCAGCTTGTCGTTGCCCTTGGCAAAATCGGCCAGGATCTTGGCCGCCGCCACGGCGTCTTCCGAAAAACCGTAGATCAGCGGACCGACCATGTGGTCACCGACCACCTCGAAGGACGTGCCGGCCACGGCACGGCGCGCAAGGGTGTTCTTCAGCACGTGAAGGTACACCCCCTTTTCGCGCGCCTGCCTGCGCAGCGCGTCCATCTGGGCGACGGTGAGTCCACGGTACTCGGCCAGCGCCAGCGTCTGTGACTTGGCCGCCTGGGCCGCCACTTCCGCCACGACGGTTGCTTTCTCGTTGCGATTGAGACTCAAGGTCTGCTCCTCACATCACGCATCCGTGTCGCCACGGATGCACCCGGGTTCAGCGACCTGCGTTCAGGAAACCGGACGGTTCTTGCGAATCCGTCCCACATCCGTTCAGCGGGACCGCCATCTGCGTTGGCTTCGGCTGCGGCCTTCGCGGCCCTCGCCTCGATTAAGCAGCCCTTGCGGGCTGCGCCAACGGTCTTTGATAGCCCACCTGCGTCCGGGGACACAGGTGGCCCACCAATGCTTCGGTGCCGCGCTTCGACCGGGCGCGGCACCACGTTCACATCAGGCGTTCGGCGCCGTGGTGATCGAGGCGGCGTCCACACGCACGCCCACACCCATCGTCGACGACACGGCCACCTTGCGCAGGTAGACGCCCTTGCTGGAGGCCGGCTTGGCCTTGTTCAGGGCCTCGAGCAGCGCGGCCAGGTTGCCCTTGAGCTTGTCGGTATCGAACGAACGGCGACCGATCGTGCCGTGCACGATGCCGGCCTTGTCGACGCGGAACTGCACCTGACCGGCCTTGGCGTTCTTCACCGCGGTGGCCACATCGGGCGTCACGGTGCCGACCTTGGGGTTGGGCATCAGACCGCGCGGACCCAGGATCTGGCCGAGGGTACCGACCACACGCATCGTGTCCGGCGAGGCGATCACGACGTCGAAATTGATGTTGCCGGCTTTGATCTGTTCGGCCAGGTCTTCCATGCCGACCACATCGGCGCCGGCGGCCTTGGCCTCTTCAGCCTTGGCACCCTGCGCGAACACGGCCACGCGCTTGGTCTTGCCGGTGCCGTTGGGCAGCACGACGGCACCACGCACCACCTGGTCAGACTTCTTGGCATCCACGCCCAGTTGCACGGCCACGTCGATGGACTCATCGAACTTGGCGGTGGCGCACGCCTTGACGATCTGGAGGGCCTCGTCGATCGGGTACAGCTTGGTGCTGTCCACCTTGCCCTGCAGGGCCTTTTGACGCTTCGTGAGCTTGGCCATGTTCAGACTCCTTCCACCGACACGCCCATGGAGCGGGCCGAACCTGCAATCGTCTTGACCGCGGCGTCGAGGTCGGCGGCCGTCAGGTCCTTGAGCTTGGTCTTGGCGATCTCCTCGAGCTGGGCGCGGGTGATCTTGCCCACCTTCTCGACGTGCGGACGGCTGGAGCCCTTGTCGAGCTTGAGTGCCTTCTTGATCAGCACGGTCGCCGGCGGGGTCTTGATGACGAAGGTGAAGGACTTGTCTGCAAACGCGGTGATCACCACCGGCAGCATCAGACCGGGCTCCATGCCCTGGGTCTGGGCGTTGAACGCCTTGCAGAACTCCATGATGTTCAGGCCGCGCTGACCCAGCGCCGGACCCACCGGAGGCGAAGGATTGGCTTTGCCTGCCGGGATTTGCAGCTTGATGAAGCCGACAATCTTCTTGGCCATGATTTCTCCAGTCACACCTCCTGCGGCCACGCGGGAGGTGTTGAGTACAAACGCCAGGGACCGCGGCTTGCGCCTTCCCCTGGCTCCTCGTCACGGTGTCACGTCACCGTCAGCAACGGGCCGGGTTCGCTGCACGACAGTGCGGCGGGCCCCGGCCAGGCCTCAAACCTTTTCCACCTGATGGAAATCGAGCTCCACCGGCGTGGCGCGGCCGAAGATGGTGACCGACACGCGCACTTTGGACTTGTCGTAGTTGACTTCCTCGATGGCGCCATTGAAGTCGGTGAAGGGGCCTTCCTTGACGCGCACGATCTCACCCACCTCCCACTCAACCTTGGGTCGGGGCTTCTCGAAGCCTTCCTGCATCTGGTTGACGATCTTCATGACTTCGTCTTCCGAGATGGGCACCGGACGGTTCTTGGCGCCGCCGACGAAGCCAGTCACCTTCGAGGTGTGCTTCACCAGATGCCAGGTGTCGTCGTCCATCACCATTTCCACCAGCACGTAGCCGGGGAAGAAGCGGCGCTCGGTCACGGCCTTCTTGCCGTTCTTGACCTCGACCACCTCTTCGGTGGGCACCAGGATGCGGCCGAACTTGTCTTGCATGCCGGCGCGGTCGATGCGCTCGCGCAGATTGCGCTCCACGGCCTTCTCCATGCCCGAGTAGGCATGGACCACGTACCAGCGTTTGACCGGGCCTTCGTTTGCGGTTGTCGTCACGTCAGTCACCTCAACCCCTCCAGCCCAGGATCAGGTCGTACAGGACCCACTCCAGCGTCTTGTCGGTCAGCCACAGGAACAGCGCCATCACCACCACGAAGGCGAAGACGTAGCCGGTCATCTGCAGCGCCTCCTTGCGGCTGGGCCAGACGACCTTGCGCACCTCGCGGGCGGCCTCGCGGCCGAAGCCGATGAGCTGCCTGCCCGGCTCGGAGGTGAAGAACACCACGACGGCCACCAGCAGCAGCCCCAGCAGCGCGAGCACACGCACCCAGGCGTCCTGCTGGCCCAGCAGGTAGTAGGCCGCCACGGCACCCAGCACCAGCAGGGCAGCCACGGCCAGTTTGGCCTTGTCAGCCCCGGTGGAGACGGTTTCGACTTGAGCTTGGGTCATTTGTCTTGTCTACAACGCGGCAGGCACTCTCAGGAGGCCCACCACCTATCAGCAGCAAAGCCCGCCGGGCTCATCGGGCCCTTTCGGGCCCCGCCTGCGGGCTGCTGGGCGACCAGACCGGTCTTGGCAATCGCGTGGATTCACCTCGAGGATCTGGCAGGGGCAGAGGGAATCGAACCCCCAACCTTCGGTTTTGGAGACCGACGCTCTGCCAATTGAGCTATGCCCCTAGAACACCTTTCCTTACTCGATGATCTTGGCCACGACGCCGGCGCCGACGGTGCGGCCGCCTTCGCGGATGGCAAAGCGCAGACCCTCTTCCATGGCGATCGGTGCGATCAGCTTGACCGTGATCGACACGTTGTCGCCCGGCATCACCATCTCCTTGTCCTTGGGCAGCTCAATGGCGCCCGTCACATCGGTGGTGCGGAAGTAAAACTGCGGACGGTAGTTGTTGAAGAACGGCGTGTGGCGCCCGCCCTCTTCCTTGCTCAGCACGTACACCTCGGCCGTGAAGTGCGTGTGCGGCGTGATCGAGCCCGGCTTGGCCAGCACCTGGCCGCGCTCGACTTCCTCCCGCTTGGTGCCGCGCAGCAAAATCCCCACGTTGTCGCCCGCCTGGCCCTGGTCGAGCAGCTTGCGGAACATCTCCACGCCCGTGCAGGTCGTCTTGGCCGTCGGACGGATGCCCACGATCTCGATTTCGTCACCCACCTTGATGACGCCGCGCTCCACACGACCGGTCACCACCGTGCCCCGCCCAGAGATCGAGAACACGTCTTCCACCGGCATCAGGAACGTGCCGTCCACCGCACGCTCGGGCGTGGGAATGTAGGTGTCCAGCGCCTCGGCCAGCTTCATGATGGCCTGCTCGCCCAGCTCGCCCTTGTCGCCTTCGAGCGCCAGCTTGGCCGAACCCTTCACGATGGGCGTGTCGTCCCCAGGAAACTCGTACTTGGACAGCAGCTCGCGAACCTCCATCTCGACGAGCTCCAGCAGCTCGGCGTCGTCGACCATGTCGCACTTGTTCAGGAACACGATGATGTACGGCACCCCCACCTGACGGGCCAGCAAAATGTGCTCGCGCGTCTGCGGCATCGGGCCGTCAGCGGCCGACACCACCAAAATCGCACCGTCCATCTGCGCCGCACCCGTGATCATGTTCTTCACGTAGTCCGCATGCCCCGGGCAGTCCACGTGCGCATAGTGACGGTTGGCCGTCTCGTACTCCACGTGCGCCGTGTTGATCGTGATCCCGCGCGCCTTCTCCTCCGGCGCCGCATCAATCTGATCGTACGCCTTGGCCTCGCCGCCATACTTCGACGCCAGAATCGTCGTGATCGCCGCCGTCAGCGTCGTCTTGCCATGGTCCACGTGACCAATCGTCCCCACGTTCACGTGCGGCTTGGTCCGCTCAAACTTGCCTTTTGCCATTTTTCGGATCTCCTGACGGCGCAATGCCGGGTTGGACGATGAGAGGGGTGGTGCCCATGACGCGGATCGAACGCGTGACCTCTCCCTTACCAAGGGAGTGCTCTACCACTGAGCCACATGGGCATCGACACGGGTTTGGGCGCTCGGGCGCGTCACCCAAACCCGTGCCGACGGTCCTGCTGGAGCGGGAGACGGGAATCGAACCCGCGTCATTAGCTTGGAAGGCTAAGGTTCTACCATTGAACTACTCCCGCAAAGGAGTCGCTTCCCATCACCGACTCGTCACGCCCGCGCGCCAGCAAGCCCGCACGGACGCCTTCCATCGTTTCGCCTGGTGGAGGGGGCTGGATTCGAACCAGCGTAGGCGTAAGCCAACAGATTTACAGTCTGCCCCCTTTAGCCACTCGGGCACCCCTCCGCGGCGAACCACAGATTATATGTTGAGTTTTCGTCGCTGCCAATGCCCCCCGGGATCCCATGCCGCTCACCAGGCGATCTCGCCGTGCCCGCGCGCGGCCAGCCAGGCGTTGGCCCGGCTGAAGTGGCGGCAGCCCAGGAACGGCTCGGGCGGGCGACGCGCCGACAGCGGCGACGGGTGGTTGCAGGCCAAGACGGCATGACGGTGCGCATCGATCAGGACCCGCTTGGCCTGCGCGCTGCCCCCCCAGAGCAGGAACACGCAACCCGGCGAGCGCTCCGAGACGATGCGGATCAAGGCATCGGTGAGAACCTCCCAGCCGCGGCCAGCGTGGCTGCCCGGACGGCCCTCTTCGACGGTGAGGACGGTGTTGAGCAGCAGCACCCCCTGCGCCGCCCAGCGGCCCAGGTCACCGCTGGCAGGCGATGGTCGCCCCGTATCGTCGTTGACCTCCTGATAGATGTTGCGCAGGCTCGGGGGCAGGCGCTGCCCTTCGGGCACCGAGAAGGCCAGGCCCTGGGCCTGTCCGGGCCGGTGGTAGGGGTCCTGGCCGAGGATGAGCACGCGCACCGCCTGCGGCCCCCCATCCTCCAGGGCGCGGAAGACGCGGGCGGGATAGACCCGCGAGCCGGCGCGCACGCGCTCGTCGACGAAGTCGATGAGCGCGCGCCCGGTCTCACTGGCGCGGAAGGTCTCGGTCACGGCCCGCCAGCCTGCCCCGACGCGGTCGAAGCAGGCGTCCAGTGGCTCGCGCAGACGGTTGTCGGCCTCGCCCGCCGGGGCGAAGAGCTCGGCCTGGGCGCTCACGCGAACAGGGCCGCCAGGGCCTGGCCGGGATCGTCGGCACGCATGAAGGCTTCGCCAACGAGGAAGGCATGCACGCCCGCCTCGCGCATGCGCCGCACGTCGGCGCGCGTGAGGATGCCCGATTCGGTGACCAGCAGGCGGTCGGACGGCACCGCGGGCAGCAGGCCCAGCGTGGTGTCCAGGCGGACCTCGAAGCTGCGCAGGTCGCGGTTGTTGATGCCCACCAGCGGGGTCTTCAGGCGCAAGGCCCGCTCGAGTTCGGCACCGTCGTGCACCTCCACCAGCACCGCCATGCCCAGACCGAGCGCCACGGCCTCGAGGTCGGCCATCTGCGCATCGTCCAGGCAGGCGGCGATCAGCAGGATGCAATCGGCTCCCCAGGCACGGGCCTCGACGACCTGGTATTCGTCGATCATGAAGTCCTTGCGCAGCACCGGCAGCGTGCAGGCGGCCCGGGCCTCGTGCAGGTATTGCGGCGCCCCCTGGAAGAAGCGCTCATCGGTGAGCACCGACAGGCAGGCCGCGCCGTGGCGGGCGTAGCTGGCGGCGATCTCGGCGGGCACGAAGTGCTCGCGCAGCACGCCCTTGCTGGGGCTGGCCTTCTTGACCTCGGCAATCACGCCGGCGCCGCCGGCGGCAATGCGTTGACGCAGGGCGCCGACGAAGTCGCGCTGGCCGCCGAGTGCCTCGGCCTGTCGGCGCGGGCTGGGCGGGTCGCGCGCGCAACGGGCGGCAGCCACCTCCTCGCGCTTGACCTCGACGATGCGGTGCAGGATGTCGCTCATCTCAACCCTTCCCGCCCAGTTTCTGGGTGACGGCGACGAACTGGCTGAGCTTGGCCAGGGCCTTGCCCGAGGCCACGGCCTCGCGGGCCAGGCGCACGCCCTCGGTGATGGACGGGGCGACGTTGGCGCAGTACAGCGCCCCCGCAGCATTGAGCAGCACGATGTCACGCACCGGGCCGTCCTCGTTGGCCAGCGCACGCTGGATGCATTGCACCGACTCCTCCTTGCTGGCCACACGCAGCACGCGGGCGTCGTAGACCGGCAGGCCGAAGTCGGCCGGGTGGACGGTGTACTCGCGCACTTCGCCATCCTTGAGCTCACCGACCATCGTCTCGCCCGACAGCGAGATCTCGTCCATGCCGTTCATGCCGTAGACGATCATCACGTGCTCGGCGCCCAGGCGCTGCAGCACGCGCACCTGGATGCCCACCAGGTCGGGGTGGAAAACGCCCATGAGCTGGTGGGGGGCGCCGGCCGGGTTGGTGAGCGGCCCCAGGATGTTGAAGAGGGTGCGCACGCCCAGCTCCTTGCGCACCGGCGCGGCGTGCTTCATCGAGCCGTGGTGGTTGGGGGCGAACATGAAGCCGATGCCGGTCTCGGCCAGGCAGGTGGCCACCTGCTCGGGCGTCAGCATGATGTTGGCCCCCAGGGCCTCGAGCACGTCGGCACTGCCGGTGCTGGACGAGACCGCCCGCCCGCCGTGTTTGGCCACGCGCGCACCGGCGGCTGCGGCCACGATCATCGCGGCGGTGGAGATGTTGAAGGTGTGGGCCGCATCGCCGCCGGTGCCGCACAGGTCGACGAGATGGGTCTTGTCAGGCACCGGCACCGGCGTGGCGAACTCGCGCATGACCTGGGCGGCGGCGGCGATCTCGCCGATGGTTTCTTTCTTGACGCGCAGGCCGATGGCCAAGGCGGCAATCATCACCGGCGACATCTCGCCGCTCATGATGCGCCGCATCAGCGCGAGCATCTCGTCGTGGAAGATCTCGCGATGCTCGATGACACGGGTCAGGGCCTCGGTGTTGGTGATGGGCATCGGTGCCTCCTCAGTGCAAGTTCAGGAAGTTCTTCAGCATCGCGTGGCCGTGCTCGCTGAGGATGGACTCCGGGTGGAACTGCACCCCCTCCAGCGGCGTGCGGGTGCCGGCCAGGGCGGTGTGGCGCACGCCCATGATCTCGCCATCGTCGGTGGTGGCGGTGATCTCCAGCTCGGCCGGCAAGGTCTCGCGCTCGATGGCCAGCGAGTGGTAGCGCACCACGCTGAACTGGCGGGGCAGGCCGGTGTAGACGCCCCGTCCGTCGGTGGTGATGGTGCTGAGCTTGCCATGCATCTGCACCTGGGCGCGCACGATGCGCCCGCCCAGGGCCGCGCCGATGCTCTGGTGACCCAGGCACACGCCCAGGATGGGCAGCTGCCCCATGAAATGGCGGATGGCCTCGATGCAGATGCCGGCCTCGGCCGGCGAGCACGGGCCGGGCGAGAGCACGAGGTGGTCGGGCTTGAGGCCTGCGATGCCTTCGAGCGTGATCTCGTCGTTGCGGAAGACGCGCACCTCCTCGCCCAGTTCGCCGAAGTACTGCACAAGGTTGTAGGTGAAGGAGTCGTAGTTGTCGATCATCAGCAGCATGGTCGTCTCCTTCGCGCTCAGAAGCCTTCTTCCACCAGCTCGGCCGCGCGGATCAGGGCACGGGCCTTCACCTCGGTCTCGCGCCATTCCATCTCGGGCACCGAATCGGCCACCACGCCGGCCGCGGCCTGCACGTACAGGGTGTTGTCTTTGACAATGCCGGTGCGGATGGCGATGGCCACGTCCATGTCCCCCGCGAAGCTGAGGTAGCCGCAGGCGCCACCGTAGATGCCGCGCTGGACCGGCTCGAGTTCGTCGATGATCTCCATCGCGCGGATCTTGGGCGCCCCGGTGAGGGTGCCGGCGGGGAAGCTGGCGCGCAGGACGTCGAGGTTGGTCATGCCCGGCTTGAGCAGGCCTTCGACGTTGCTGACGATGTGCATCACATGGGAGTAGCGCTCGACGACGAAGGCCTCGGTCACCTTGACGCTGCCGGTCTGGGCGATGCGGCCGATGTCGTTGCGCGCCAGGTCGATGAGCATGAGATGCTCGGCGCGCTCCTTGGGGTCGGCCAGCAGCTCCTCTTCCAGCGCCTTGTCCTGCTCGGGCGTGGCGCCGCGCGGGCGGGTGCCGGCGATCGGCCGGATGGTGATCTTCTCGCCCTCGGGCGCATGCTCGTGGCGCACGAGGATCTCGGGCGAGGCGCCCACGATCTGGAAGTCGCCCATGTCGTAGAAATACATGTAGGGCGAGGGGTTGAGCGAGCGCAGCGCGCGGTACAGCGACAGTGGCGACTCGGTGTAGCGCTTCTTCAGCCGCTGGCCGATCTGCACCTGCATCATGTCGCCGGCGGCGATGTATTCCTTGGCCTTGAGCACCGCGGCCAGGTAGTCGTCCTTGGCGAATTCGCGTTCCACCGGGTGCGAGACGCCGCGGCGCACCGGCGGCGCGGTGACGCTGTACTTGAGCTTGTCGGTGAGTTCGGCCAGGCGGCGCTTGGCCCGGAAATAGGCCTCGGGCTCACGCGGGTCGGCATAGACGATGAGGTAGAGCCGGCCCGAGAGGTTGTCGATGACGGCCAGTTCCTCGGTCTGCAGCAGAAAGATGTCGGGCGTGCCGATCCCGCCGTCCTTGCGCCCCCTGGCGAGCCGAGGCTCGATGTAGCGCACGGTGTCATAGCCGAAGTAGCCCGCCAGCCCGCCGCAAAAGCGCGGCAGCCCGGGGCGCAGCGCCACCTTGAAGCGCGACTGGTACTGCGCAATGAAATCCAGCGGGTTGCCCTCGTGGCGCTCGACGATCTGGCCGTCGGTGTAGACCTCGGTGACCGGGCCGGTGCTGCGCAGCCAGGTGCGCGCGGGCAGGCCGATGAAGGAGTAGCGCCCGAAGCGCTCGCCGCCGACGACGGACTCCAGCAGGAAACTGTGGCGGCCCTGGCCGCTGCCGTAGGCGAGCTTCAGGTACAACGAGAGTGGGGTTTCGAGGTCGGCAAACGCCTCGGCGATGAGCGGAATGCGGTTGTAGCCTTGCTGGGACAGGCTCTTGAATTCGAGTTCGGTGATCACGGGGCCCTCCTGGGCACGGGGGCACCTTGAAAAGGCACCACGGGCCGTGCGGGTGGTCTCTGGGCGGAATCCCCGATCAGAGGATTCCTCGGGCGCCGGGCCCGCACGGGCGGTGACACGGGCGCCAGGCCCGGCCGCGGTGCGGGGATGCGGCAAACTAAACCGGCAAACGCGGGCGACGCCAGGGCCAGGCTCCCCGGTCGTTCTGACCCCTGGTTAGTTTGCGAGAAAGAAACATGCGTTGCAGTGTAGCAGGCCGCTCCCGCCGGGCCAACCGACCCCACCAATAACGAACGTTCGTGCGTTTTTCCCGATGCATTCGTCTCGGGGATCGTGCACCATCGCAGGCCACGGCCAGTGGTGTGGCCGGTTCGTCGAGGAGAGCAGTTCACCATGCGCTTGCACACCCGTCCGGCCGGCGCCCGCCGCCCGGCCCTTCCCCCCGTGTCCCGTCGGCTTGCGTGGGCCCTGGCCTTGGTGGCGTGCCCGGCCTGGGTCCAGGCCCAGGGCGCCCCCGGCGTGCCCCCAGCGGCCGCCACCGCAGCCGCCCCTCGGTCGACGGTGGACGTGCTGGGCACGAAGTTCGACAGCGAGATCACGCTGGCCGGCCAGCGCCTGCAACTCAACGGCGCGGGCGTGCGGTTCCGGGCGGTGTTTCGCGTCTACGCGGCGGGGCTGTACCTCACCCAGAAGGCACAAACGCCCCAGGCCGTGCTGACGGCGCCCGGCCCGAAGCGGCTGAACATCGTGATGCTGCGTGACATCGACGCCAACGAACTGGGCAAGCTCTTCACGCGAGGGATGGAAAAGAACGCCTCGCGCGAGGATTTCGTCAAATCCATCCCGGGCACGATCAAGATGGGCGAGATCTTCGCCATGAAGAAACGACTGGCCAGCGGTGAATCCTTCCAGGTGGACTGGATTCCGGGCCAGGGCACGACCATCCTGATCAATGGCAAGCCCGCAGCCGAGCCGATCAAGGAGCCGGAGTTCTACAGCTCGTTGATGAAGATCTGGCTGGGGCAGGAGCCGGCCGACGCCAACCTGAAGGACGCCCTGCTCGGCAAGATGCCGCCCGGCAACGAGACCGGCACCTAGGGCCAGCGGGCCAGCCAGCTCTCGAGCTGGTCGAGCCGGTCGAGGTGCGCCAGTGCCGGCACGGCGCGGACGTCCTCGCCGTGGTTGTAGCCATAGGTGACCAGCACCACCGGGCAACCTGCAGCGTGAGCCGCCTGGGCGTCGTTGCTCGAGTCCCCGATCATCAGCGTGCGCGACGGTTCGCTGCGCAGGGCCTCGCAGGTGCGCAGCAGGGGCAGCGGATCGGGCTTCTTGCGCTCGAAGGCGTCGCCGCCGAAAACCTGCTCGAAGTATCCGGCCAGGCCCTTGCGCACCAGCAGGGGCTGGGCGAAGGCCGTGGGCTTGTTCGTGAGACAGGCCAGCCGTAGGCCGCGCGCGCGCAACCAGGCCAGCCCCTGCATCACCCCCGGGAAGACCTGCGCCTGTTCGCCGTTGACGGCCAGGTAGTGCGCCTGGTAGCGGGCCCAGGCCGCCTCGTAGAGGGCGGGATCGGCTCCGACATGCGCCAGCGTGCTGCGCAGCAGATGCTCCGAGCCCTTGCCGACCGTGCGTTCGACGAAGCCACGGCCGACGCGGGGCAGGCCCAGGTCGTCCAGGCAACGGTTGAGGGCGACGACGAAGTCGCCCAGGGTGTCGACCATCGTGCCGTCGAGGTCGACGATGGCGGCGTGCAGTGGCAGCGAGGGAAACATCGGATCCATGGACTGCGGCAGTGGGTGCGCAGTATCGCCCGCAACGCTCAGGCTCTCTCCCATTAAGCTTGCGCCATTTTTGCTGAGAGTCGGAAAACATGGCCAACGCATCCACAGGCTGGCAGCGTCACGTCGCCCGTTGGCGGCGATCCCTGAGCAAGCCCTGGCGCCACAAGCTGGCGTCGGTGGCCCATGGCTTACGACGGCTGGCGGCCCCCGCCCTGATGCACTGGCGCTGGCAGAGCGGGCGCCGCCACCCGCCCCGCCCGCATGGCCTGAAGGGAGAGCTGGTTCTCAGCCTGACCTCGTTTCCCGGGCGCTTTGCGTTGCTGCACCTCACCCTGATGAGCCTGCTGCGTCAGACGGTGAGACCGGACCGCGTGGTGCTGTGGGTGGATGAGAAGTACGCCGACCTCGTGCCGGCCAAGGTGCGCTCACTCGAGGCGCACGGCCTGAGCATCCGGACCTGGCCGGACGACATCAAGAGCTACATGAAGATCGTCCCCACCCTGGCCTGCTGGCCCGAGGCCACCGTGGTGACGGCCGATGACGACATCCACTACTGGCCAACCTGGCTGGAGGAGCTGCTTGCCGCATCCGCGCATGCTCCGGACAGCGTGGTGTGCCACCGCGCTCACCGGGTCACGCACGATGAGACGGGGCGCATGCGTCCGTACCGGGAGTGGCGCTGGGGCGTGGACGGGCCGGCCCGGGGCAACGACCTGTTCTTCACGGGGGTGGGCGGCGTGCTCTATCCTGCCGGAGCGTTGACACGCTGCGCGGTGGAGGGCGACCGCTACAAGCAGCTCGCACCCCACGGCGACGACATCTGGCTGAACTGGATGACCCGCCTGCAGGGTTGGGGCGTGGCCACGACCGGACGGGGCCGCCGTCTGGTGGCCTGGTTGGGCGGCCAGCGCTCGGGGCTGTACCGCCACAACGTGCGTGGCCAAGGCAATGACGAGGCGCTGCAGCGCATGGCCGACGTCTATGGCGACGCGCTGTTCCGGCCATCGGCCGCATCGGCGCCCGATCAGGCCGACAGCCGCGCGCGCATCGCGTCGATGACCGCCTTGTAGTCGGGCTGGCCGAAGATCGCACTGCCGGCCACGAAGGTGTCGGCCCCGGCATCGGCCACCTGGCGGATGTTGTCGACCTTGATGCCGCCATCCACTTCCAAGCGGATGTCGCGCCCGCTGGCATCGATCAGCTTGCGCACCTGCTCGATCTTGCGCAGCGCCGACGGGATGAAGCTCTGCCCGCCAAAGCCGGGGTTGACGCTCATGATGAGCACGAGATCGACCTTGTCGAGCACCCATTCCAGCACGTCGATCGGTGAGGCCGGGTTGAACACCAGGCCGGCCCGGCAGCCTTCAGCCTTGATGAGCTGCAAGGTGCGGTCGACGTGGGCGCTGGCTTCGGGGTGGAAGCTGATCAGGTCGGCGCCGGCCCGGGCGAAGGCCTGGGCCAGCGCATCGACCGGCTGGACCATCAGGTGCACGTCGATCGGCACGGGCCGGCCGTCGGGTGTCTTCGCATGCGGCTTGAGCGCCTGGCAGACCATGGGGCCGACGGTCAGGTTGGGGACATAGTGGTTGTCCATCACGTCGAAGTGGATCCAGTCGGCGCCAGCGGCGATGACATGGCGCACTTCCTCGCCCAAGCGGGCAAAGTCGGCGGACAGGATGGATGGGGCGATGCGGTAGGTCATGGGGCACTCCAAGGCAGCCGGATTGTAGAAGTCCGGTCCGTGTCGGGGTGGGCGCGGGGTTGCTACCATCGGGCGCATGAGCGCCTATGAATTCAGCGTGGAGGTCCAGCCGCGCTACCTGCCGGATCAGTCCGACCCCGAGCAGGGGGTGTATGCCTTCGCGTACACGGTCACCATCCGCAACACGGGCCGCGTGGCGGCGCAACTGATCTCACGGCACTGGATCATCACCGACGCCAACGGCCGCGTCGAGGAGGTCAAGGGGCTGGGCGTGGTGGGCCACCAGCCCCTGCTCAAGCCGGGCGAGGGTTTCGAGTACACGAGCTGGACCCGCCTGGCCACGCCCCGCGGCACCATGGGCGGCAGCTATTTCTGCGTGGCCGAGGACGGCGAACGCTTCGAGGCGCCGATCCCGGCCTTCTCACTGGCCGCCCAGCGCCACAACCTGCACTGACCGCGCGCATGCCCGGCCTGTTCGATGCCCGGCCCGTCGCCGCGTGGGACCTGAATTCCCTGCTCGCCGCCCTGGACCCGCGCTCGCAGCGGGCCGAGCGCAACCTCTGGCTGGTGCGCCTGGCCGAGTGGTTGCGCCATGCCCGCGTGGCACCGAAGCCGTCCGACGACGGCGCCCAGCCGGGCCCGGTGGATGCTCCCCGGGCCACGCCCCGTCCGGTGCTCAAGCTGCGCCATCTGCTCAACCTGCTGGACCGCGAACCCGAATACCGGGCCAGGTTGGTGGAGCTGCTGGCTCGCACGCTCATGGACATGGACGCCACCTTGCTGCTGGCCGACTTCGGTTTTGCCTCACAGATGGCCTTCTTCAGCGAGCTGCTGGAGCGCATCCAGCGCAAGCTGCTGCCGGGCACGCCGGACACGGACGATCTGTCAGAGCTGTTCCAGTTGATGTTCTGCGACGCCGACGACGCCCGGTGGCTGCAGGCCATCGACGATGACACGCTGGAGCGGCTGGCCGCGCTGCTGCGCGAGGCCGTGGCCGCCAGCCGTCATCCCAGGGCCGCCGAGAGCTGGCGCACGGCGCTGCTGGATGCGACGGTCTTCTGCCTGACGCAGGCGCGCGCGCTGGCCTTCTCGGCCGACATCCGCAGCCGCCTGGGCGGGCCGGCCCGTGCTCTGGCGCCCTTCCATCAACTGCTGCGCGCCTTCCAGGCCGTGCGCCACGAACTGGAGGCTGCGCAGCGGCGCGAGGAGGCCTTGGGGCCGGCGCTGCGCTACTTCCACACCTTGCTCGACGCCTGCCGGCACGACGCCGCCACGGTGTACGACGCGCTGGAGGACACCGGCATCTCGGTGAACATCGTCTTTGCCGTGCAGCAGCTTCAAGCCCGGCTGGACCGCGCCGGTCAGTTGCTGGACTGCCTGCTCAGCGACACCCCGGCGCGCGCCGTGCGTGACCTCGTGGTGCAACTGGCCGAGACCGCCCGACGCCGGCGCAGCGTGCGTGCGCTGATGGCACGCAACTACTCGCTGCTGGCGCGCAAGATGGCCGAGCGCAACGCGGAAACGGGCGAGCACTACATCACCCGCGACCGCCGCGAGTACCTGCGGATGTTCTGGCGCGCGGCCGGCGGCGGCGCGGTCACAACGATCACCGTCTTCCTGAAGTTCCTGATCGGCCTGCTGGGCTTCTCGGGCTTCTTTGCGGGCTTTGCCGCCGGCCTGAACTACGCGGCCAGCTTCGTGGTCATCCAGCTCGCGCATTTCACGCTGGCCACCAAACAGCCGGCGATGACGGCGCCGGCGATGGCCCACAAGCTGGGCGACCTGGGCAACGATGCGGCGGTGGAGGACTTCGTCGACGAGGTGAGCCACCTCATCCGCACCCAGGTGGCCGGCATCCTTGGCAATGTGAGCGTGGTGCTGCCCTGCGCGCTGGTGGTGCAGTGGCTGTGGGGCCTGGTTTTCGGCGCGCCGCTGATCGGTGCGGACAAGGCGCAGTACGCGGTCGATTCGCTCAGCGCCCTGGGTTGGACCCCGGTCTATGCGGCCGGCACGGGGGTGCTGCTGTTCGCCTCCAGCCTGATCGCCGGCTGGGCCGAGAACTGGTTCGTACTGCACCGGCTGGGCAGTGCGCTGCGCTGGAACCCGGGCATCGTGGCCCGGCTGGGGGCGAACCGCGCGGCGCGCTGGTCGACCTGGCTGCAGGCCAACATCTCGGGCCTGGCGGGCAATGTCTCGCTGGGCATGATGCTGGGACTGGTGCCGGCAGTGGCCGGCTTCTTCGGCATCGGCTTCGATGTGCGCCACGTGACCCTGGCCAGCGGCCAGCTCGGCGTGGCGCTGGGCGCGATCGGCTGGGACCTGCTGTCCACCCCGGGGTTCTGGCTGGCGGTGGTGGGCATCGTGTTGACCGGCCTGCTCAACGTCACGGTCAGCTTCGTGCTGGCCTTCCGCCTGGCGCTGCGCGCGCGCAACATCCGCCTGAAGGACCGGGGCCGCATCCATGCCGCGGTGCGAGCGCGGCTGCGCCGGCGCCCCCTGAGCTTCCTGTGGCCTCCCCGTGAACCGGCCGCCGCCGCCACGGTCTGACCGCTAAGGTCAGCGGGGCGGGACCTCAGTGTCATCGGTGCGCTCGCCCTTGCGGCGGCCCGAGAACATCGTCCACCACACGATGAGGATCAACAACACCAGGGCGCCCAGCGCCTCCAGCACAATCAACCACATGTCCTTGTCCTGTCCTGTCAGGCCCGACGCTCGGGCGCACGGAGCCCGGCCGCTGCCCCCTCGGGGGGCGGGGCTTGCCCCCACGGCGTCGTGGCGCCTGGCCGCGGCCGCTGCCATTCTAGGGATGCTGGCGGCGTGCGGCACCGCGCCGCCCCGAAGCGTTCCCTCCGAGCCGCCGGCACCGGCCGCCCCCATCATCGAGCAGCCCAAGTCCCGCTGGGTTCCCGTGGGCTGGGACGCCCTGCCCGGCTGGGCCGATGACCAGATCGTGCTGGCCTGGCCCGCCCTGCTGCGCAGTTGCACCCGCCCCGCCACGGGCTGGGAGGCAGCCTGTGCCCGCGCCCAGGCCCTGAGTGACCCCAACGAGGCGGCCGTGCGGGCCTGGCTGCAGCGGCATCTGCAGCCCTACCGCGTGGAGCCGCTGGACGGCTCTTCCGCCGACGGGCTGCTGACGGCCTACTACGAACCCCTGATCGAGGCCCGCCGCCTGCCCGATGCCCGTTTCCGGGTGCCGCTGTACCGTGCACCGGCCGACCTGGCCCAGCGCCGCCCCTACTGGACGCGCGCGCAGCTCGAAACCCTGCCGGCGGCGAAGTCCGCGCTCAAGGGCCTGGAGATCGCCTACGTGGCCGACCCGCTGGATGCCCTGATCCTGCACATCCAGGGCTCGGGGCGGCTGCAGCTCACCGAGGCCGACGGCCGGCAGCGCCTGGTGCGCGTGGCCTTTGCCGGCCACAACGATCACCCGTACCGCTCGGTGGGGCGCTGGCTGGTGGAACAGGGCGTGTTCACGCTGGAGCAGGCGTCGTGGCCGGCCATCAAGGAGTGGGCGCGCACCAACCCGCGACGCGTGATGGAGATGCTGCACGCCAATCCGCGCTACGTCTTCTTCCGCGAAGAGCCCCTGCCCGATCCCAGCATCGGCCCGGTGGGCGCCCAGGGGGTACCGCTCACGCCGGGCCGCTCGATCGCGGTGGACCGCGGCTCCATTCCCTACGGCACGCCGGTGTGGATTGCCAGCACCGAGCCGCCGCCGCAGCCCGGCGGCGAGCCGCGCCCGCTGCAGCGGCTCATGGTGGCGCAGGACACGGGCGGCGCCATCGTGGGCGCTGTGCGGGGTGATTTCTTCTGGGGCTGGGGCGACGGCGCCGAGGGGCTGGCCGGACGGATGAAGCAGCCGCTCAAGATGTGGGTGCTGTGGCCACGCCGGGCGGCACCCTAGCCCCCGGGGCCGGCCCTGTCGGCGCGAGCGACCGCCCGGGCGTTGAAGGGGCAGGTGGGCCCGCGCCAGCAGCGGGGGCTTTACAAACGTTCACTCACACGATGCACGGCAGACGCACGACACTTGCACGATGCTGTCCATGATGGCCACTCCTGACTCCTGCCCGCGGACCTTGCTGCGGCGCGCCGGCCCGGTGTGGGCGGCCGTGCTGGCGGCGGCCCTGGCCGCCTGCGCCACGCCTCAGGCCGTGCCCGTGCATCGCCCGGCGCCGGTGGCAGTGAACCAGCCGCTTTACTTCTATCCCACCCGAGGTCAGGACGAACGCAGCCAGCACCGCGACCGCTACGAGTGTTACCGCTGGGCGTCCGAACAGACCCGCAGCGACCCGGGCATGACCCCGCTGCGCCACGTCGGCGCGCCGCCGCCCGCCGTGTACTACGACCCCCAGCCCGGACGTGACACCGCGCTGGGCGCGGCCGCGGGCGCCCTCGTCGGCGGGATGACGGCCTCGTCCCCGCGCCATGCCGGCGAGGCGGCCGCCGTGGGCCTGGTGCTGGGGGCGATCATCGGCGCCGTGTCCGACCAGGCGCGTGCCGAGGAAGCCCAGCGGCTCAACGCGCAGGCCGCCGCCATGCTTGCGCCGCCGGCCCCGGCCCCCCATGACGTCCGCCGCGCGATGGCCGCCTGCATGAGCGGCCGGGGCTATGCGGTGCGCTGACCCCTTCCACCCGGAGGCCACCATGCCGACCCTGCCCGCCCCCCTGCGCCGCCCCCTGCCCTGGCTGCTGGCCGCCTTGATGGCATCAGCCCCCGACGCCTGGGCCCAGGACGGCTGGCGGCCCAAGGACGGCCGCAGCCCCGAGCGCGAGCGGCAGCACCCCCTGGCCCGGGCGGTCGAGCAGCACCAGCCCCCCCACGCTCAGCGCGGCCGTGACGAACCGCCTCCGGGCCACTGGCGCCAGGCCGGCGGCGGCTGGCAGGGCGGCCCCCGGGTGGGCGAGCGTTACGGCGAAGGGCAACGCCCGCCCCGCGTGGGCGAGTCGCGCTTGTCGGGCGACGGGCCCGCGCAGGACCGCGGCGGCGAACGCCCGGCCCGTTTGCGCGACGGTGGGCGCGACGACGGCTGGCAGCCCCGGCCCGACCGGCACCGCGACGGGGATCGGGACCGGGACGACGGGCGCCGCTGGCACAGCGAGCACTCCTATCACTCGGGTGGCGCCGGCTGGCAGCCGCTGCCGCAAGGACGCCCGCCGCGCCCGGGCCACGTCGTCCACCACCTGCCCGCGGCGAGCCACCACACCGTCTACCTCGGCACGCCCTACTGGTTCTACCAGGGCGCCTGGTACAGCCGCAGCGGCAGCGCCTACGTGGTGGTGCGCCCGCCGGTGGGCCTGTACCTGAGCACCCTGCCGTACTACCACCGCGTGGTCTATTGGGGCCCCACGGTGTATTACGTGCTCGATGGCGTGTACTACGCCCCGGTGGCCTCGGGGGGGTACCAGGTGGTGGAGCCGCCGCAGGCCGCCGGCGAGCGCTTCGACCATCCCATCGCCTATCCTGCCCGCAACCAAAGCGCCCAGCAGCAGGCCGACGACCAGTTCCAGTGTCATGAGTGGGCGGTGTCGCTGAGCCACTTCGACCCCAGTCTGCTGGGCACCGGTCAGCCGATGAACGACAGCCCGACGCTGCGCGACAACTACCGACGCGCCTGGTCGGCCTGCATGGAAGGTCGCGGCTACACGGTGCGCTGAAGGCCCAGGCCCCGGCTCAGCGTCGGCCGCGCACCAGGTGGTTCAGCGGCAGCGCCCGGCTGGACTTCACCTCGCCCAGCGAGAAGCTGGTGTGCAGGTCCTTCACGTTGGGCAGGCGAAACAGCGTGTCCATCGCCCAGCGCGAGTAGGCCTCCAGGTCGGTGGCCATGACCTGCAGCTCGAAGGTGCCCGTGCCCGAGATGTAGTGGCACGAGATCACCTCGGGCAGGGCGCGGATCGCATCCTCCAGCGCCTGCGTGGCGCCTGCGTTGTTGCGCTCGGCATCCACACGCACGAAGGCCAGCACGCCCAGGCCGATCTTGTGCCGGTCGATTTCGGCCCGGTAGCCCTTGATGTAGCCCTGCTCCTCCAGCCACTTCACGCGCCGCCAGCACGGCGTGGGCGACAGGCCGATGCGCGCGGCCAGCTCGGCATTGCTCAGGCGCGCGTCTTGCTGCAGCTCGGCCAGGATGGCCACGTCGTAACGGTCCAGACCCTCGTGGGTCTCGGCCCGGCTTGGCGGCTCGGCAGCCGGAGACCCTCGGGTTTTCCCTGATTCTGGGTGTTTTGAGGGCACTTGTTTCTCGAAATTGACATCGAAGAGTCAATTATTCCTTGAAAGCCGGCTGAGCGGGCAAAGAAAGGAAAGACTTGTCGGCCGAGGCTTTCTACACTGTGAGGCATTCCCTGGGCCTGCGGGCGGGCCACAAGCGCGCTGGCGGGCCGGCCACCCCAGGACCACCACGAGGAGTCCCGCGATGAACGCCCCCCTGCCCGACGCCATCCGCAAGGCGCTCGAATCCGTCACCCTGGACGACAAATACACGCTCGAGCACGGCCGCGCCTTCATGAGCGGCATCCAGGCCCTGGTGCGCCTGCCGATGCTGCAACGCGAACGCGATGCCCGAGCCGGCCTGAACACCGCCGGCTTCATCAGCGGCTACCGCGGCTCGCCGCTGGGCGGCTACGACCAGGCCCTGTGGGCCGCCAAGAAGCACCTGGCCGCTCACCACATCGTCTTCCAGCCCGGCGTGAACGAGGAACTGGCGGCCACCGCGGTGTGGGGCACCCAGCAGCTCGACCTCTACCCCGAGCACAAGAGGTACGACGGCGTCTTCGGCATCTGGTACGGCAAGGGCCCGGGCGTGGACCGCTGCCTGGACGTGTTCAAGCACGCCAACATGGCCGGCACGGCCCGCCACGGCGGCGTGATCGCGATCGCCGGCGACGACCACATTGCCAAGAGCTCGACCGCCGCCCACCAGAGCGACCATGTGTTCAAGGCCGTGGGCTTCCCGGTGTTCTTCCCCACCAGCGTGCAGGAGATCCTCGATCTGGGGCTGCATGCCTTTGCGATGAGCCGCTTCGCCGGCGTGTGGTCCGGCATGAAGACGATCCAGGAGATCGTGGAGTCGGCCGCCAGCGTGGACATCGACCCCGATCGCGTGCGCATTGCACTGCCCGAGGACTTCGTCATGCCCGAGGGCGGTGTGCACATCCGCTGGCCCGATGCGCCGCTGGAGCAGGAGGCCCGGCTGATGAACTACAAGTGGTATGCCGCGCTGGCCTATGTCCGTGCCAACCGGCTCAACCACACCGTGATCGACTCCCCCCATGCCCGGCTGGGCCTGATCGCCTCGGGCAAGGCCTATAACGACACCCGTCAGGCGTTGCATGACCTGGGCCTGAGCGACGAGCTGTGCCGTGCCATCGGCATCCGGCTGCACAAGGTCACCGTGGTGTGGCCGCTGGAAGCCACCATCACGCGCGAGTTCGCCACGGGCCTGGACGAAATCCTCGTCATCGAGGAAAAGCGCCAGGTCATCGAGTACCAGCTCAAGGAAGAGCTCTACAACTGGCGCGAGGACGTGCGCCCCAACGTGCTGGGCAAGTTCAACGAGCCCGAGGGCGATCACTCCGGCGGCGAATGGTCGATGCCCAACCCGGCTTCGAACTGGCTGCTGCGCGCCCAGGCCGACCTGAACCCCGCACTGATCGCCAAGGCCATCGCGCAGCGCCTGGACAAGACTGGCCTGATGCAGCGTCTGAGTGCCGACCAGCAGGCCCATGTGCGCGCGCGCATCGCGCTCATCGAAGCCAAGGAACGCAGCGAGCAGACCCTGGTGGCCGCCACCGACCGGCTGCCGTGGTTCTGCAGCGGCTGCCCGCACAACACCAGCACGCGCGTGCCCGAGGGCTCGCGCGCGGTGGCCGGCATCGGCTGCCACTACATGACGGTGTGGATGGACCGCAGCACCTCCACCTTCACGCAAATGGGCGGTGAGGGCGTGCCCTGGGTGGGGCAGGCCCCCTTCACGAAGGAGCGGCACATCTTCGCCAACCTGGGCGACGGGACCTACTTCCACAGCGGCCTGCTGGCGATCCGCCAGAGCATCGCCGCCGGCGTGAACATCACCTACAAGATCCTCTACAACGACGCGGTGGCCATGACCGGCGGCCAGCGCGTGGGTGAACGCCCCGAGGGTCACTCGGTGATGCAGATCATGCAAAGCCTCGTGGCCGAAGGCGTGGCCAAGCTCGTGATCGTCACCGACGAGCCCGAGAAGTACCGCGGCGCACCACTGCTGCCGGGCGTGACGGTGCACCACCGCGATGAGCTCGACCGCCTCCAGCGCGAGTTCCGCGAGATCCCGGGCTGCACGGCCATCATCTACGACCAGACCTGCGCCACCGAAAAGCGCCGCCGCCGCAAGCGCGGCACGATGGCCGAGCCGGCCCGGCGCGTGGTGATCAACGAGCTGGTGTGCGAAGGCTGCGGTGACTGCTCCGAGCAGAGCAACTGCCTGAGCGTGGAGCCGGTGGACACCGAGTTCGGCCGCAAGCGCCGCATCAACCAGAGCACCTGCAACAAGGACTTCTCCTGCGTGAAAGGCTTTTGCCCGAGCTTCGTGACCGTCGAGGGCGGTCAGCTGCGATCGGCCCGCAAGGACTCGATGCGGCCCGATCCGTCGCGCCTGAGCGCCCTGCCCGAGCCGACGCTGCCGCCGGCCGAGACGGCCTACGGGATCATCGTGGCCGGCGTGGGCGGCACCGGCGTCATCACGATCGGCCAGTTGCTGGGCATGGCCGCCCATCTGGAGGGCAAGGGCGTGGTCACGCAAGACGCCGCGGGCCTGGCCCAGAAGGGTGGCAGCACCTGGAGCCACATCCAGATCGCCAACCGGCCCGAGGCCATCCTGACCACCAAGGTGGGCACGGCCGAGGCCGACCTCGTCATCGGCTGCGACCCCATCGTGACGGCCACCAAGACCACGCTGGCGGCCATGCGCGAGGGCCGCACCCGCGTGGCGCTGAACGTGCACGGCACACCCACTGCGGCCTTCGTGCACGACCCGAACTGGCAATTCCCCGCCGGCACCTGCGACACCGCCATCGCCCAGGCCGTGGGCGAGGCCCACGTGGGCCGGCTGGACGCCGAACAGCTCGCCGTGCGGCTGCTGGGCGACTCGATCTACACCAACCCGATGATGCTGGGCTATGCCTGGCAGAAGGGCTGGATCCCGCTGACGCATGCCGCGCTGATGCGCGCCATCGAGCTCAACGGCGTGCAGATCGAGAACAACAAGGCCGCCTTCGAATGGGGCCGCCATGCCGCGCACGACCTGGCTGCGGTGATGGCCCTGGCCCAGCCCGCCGGCCAGGTGGTGCAGTTCATCCGCAAAAGCGCCACCAGCCTGGATGAGATCGTGCAGCGGCGGGTGGACTTCCTCACCGGCTACCAGAACACAGCCTATGCCAAGCAGTACCAGGCCTTCGTCGAGCGGGTGCGCACGGCCGAAGCCCGGCTGGGCAGCACCAAGCTGACCGAGGCCGTGGCCCGCTACCTCTTCAAGCTGATGGCCTACAAGGACGAGTACGAGGTCGCCCGCCTGCACAGCGACAAGACCTTCCTCGCGCGGATCGCCCAGCAGTTCGAGGGCGAGTACCGCCTGCGCTACCACCTCGCCCCGCCCTTGCTGGCCAAGCGCAACGAGCGCGGCGAACTGGTCAAGCAGCCGTTTGGCCCCTGGATGCTCAAGGCCTTCGGCCTGCTGGCGCGCCTCAAGGGCCTGCGCGGCACGCCCTTCGACCCCTTCGGCCGCACCGAAGAGCGCAAGATGGAGCGCGCGCTGATCGGCCGCTACAAGGACACGGTCGAAGAGCTGCTGGCCGGACTGAACGCGGGCAACCTGGCGCTGGCCGTCGAGATCGCGCGCCTGCCCGAGCAGATCCGCGGCTACGGCCATGTGAAAGAACGCCACCTGCAGACGGTGCTGCCCCGGTGGGATGCGCTGATGACCCAGTGGCGTGGCGGCGGCGCCGTCTCCAAGGCCGCCTGAAGCCTCGGCCCGGCGGGGCGGACAGCCCCCGCCGGCCGCTCGCCAGCCTCGTCACGATTCGTTGCAGTTGTCCGACGAGCGGCCTCCCGGACGCCTGCCCCAGCGATGTCGGAGGCAGGCCCTTGCGGCATCATTCACATCTTCAATTTCAAGGACGATGTGACGATGAACGCAGGACGGATCTCGCGGCGTCAGGCCTTGCGGCTGGGCACGGCGGCGTTGGTGGTGGGTGCAGGCAGCGGCTTGGCGGGCTGCGGCGGTGGTCAGGAGGGCCAGGACGCTCCTCAACTGCGCTTCGTGAACGCCACGGTGGACTACTCGCCCGCCGACTTCTGGGTCGATGGCTTGCGGGGCCCGACGAATGTCTCGTCCGGCGGTGGCTTCACGGGCTATGGCTTCGTTCGGGAAGGGTCCCGCCCGGTCGGGGTGGGGCCGTCCGGGGGCGCGGCGACGGTCACCGTCCAACGCAGCTTTGCGACAGGCAGCTTCACCACGGCTTTGGCCTTGATGGGCTCGGGCGGCAACGAGGAGCTGCGCTTCCTGGACGAAAATCACAGCGCCGCCCCTGCCGGCAGCGTGCGGCTGCGCGTGCTCAATGCCACCAGCGCCAGCGGCTATGACGTGTATGTACAGTCCGGCGCGCCTTCTTCCAGCGACACGCCCCTCGTGGCGCAAGGCTACAACAGCCTGAGCGACTTCACCGATCTGCCTTCCGGGTGGCGGCGCGTATACATCACCAATCGCAACAGCCTGTCGGTGATCTTCCGCTCCCAGGAGTTCAATTTCCCCGGCCGCACCGTGGGCAGTCTGGTGATCGTCCCTGTCGGCGCAAGCTTGGCCGTGGTGGCGCTGCAAGAGCAAGGGGTGGCTGCCCGACTCATCCACCACGCCTGAGCGCGCGCTGTGGCGCCCCCCCGGCCCCAGGGGTCGTCTGTGCCGCCGGCCCGCCCTACACTGGCCGGGCATGTCCACCGACACCCTGGGTTGTCCCTCCATTGCGGCGGCGCGGGCTCTGGCGCCACAGCAGCGTGTGCCGTTTTTCATCTACCGTGAGCCGGTGGGCTCGGTGGCTCGCTCGCTGCTGCCGGTGCTGGCCACTTGCGCGCCCTGGCTGAAGGTGGGGGAAGGGGCCGTGCAGATGGACGAGCGGCTCTACAGCGTGGAGCAACGCTCACTGGCCCTGGCGCGCACCAATGCCGTGTTGCGCGCGCATGGCTTGGTGCCGGGCTGGCGCGACGAGTCCTACGGTGTGAGCGTGTCGGCCGACGAGCCGCCGCTGGCGCGCATCGAGCGCGCCGCGGCGCGCGTGTGGGGCACCCTCACCTTTGCAGCCCATCTCAACGGTTACGTGCGCGCTCCCGGGGGCGCGATCACCCATTTGTGGATCGCCCGTCGAGCCTGGAACAAGCCCACCGATCCGGGTAAGCTCGACAATCTCGTCGCCGGCGGCGTGTCCTATGGACAGACTCCCTTCCGGGCGCTGCTGCGCGAGTGCTGGGAGGAATCGGGCCTGCCCGAAGCCACCGCGCGGCGCGCCACGCCCGGGCGCATCGTGCACCTGCTGCGCGATGTGCCCGAGGGGGTGCAAAACGAACAGATCTACGTCTACGACCTGGAACTGCCCCGGGGCCTGAGGCCGCACAACATGGACGGCGAGGTGGCCGAGCACCGCCTGCTGCCGGTGGACGAGGTGGTGGACCTGCTCGGCACCGAGGCAATGAGCACGGACGCGGCCCTGGTCACGCTCGAATTCCTTTTGCGTCGCCGCCTGCTGCCCCGCGCCTTGCATGAGGCGTGGAATGCCGCGGCCCGCCCCTTGTGGCAGACCCCACCCTACGCGTGGGCGTGAGACCCGCAGGCACGCGCGGATCAGAATTCGAACAGCGTCAGCCCCACACCGAGGCTGGTCTGACGCACGTTGTAGTCCAGCAGCGTCTCGCCATAGCCGTGGAACAGCTGCACATACCAGCGCAGGCCCCGTGGGTTCGAGGGGTCCACCGGATAGGTCCAGTCCAGTTGCAGCGCGCCGCGGTCGATCTCGCGCAGGTTGCTGCGGTACAGCAGCGAGGCCGTGGCCCGGCCGGGCACCCAGGCCAGGACCAGGTCGGCGCGGCCACGGTAGCGCGTGAGATCGGGGTTGTCGTCGTCGTCCGACGATTCGGGCAGGCGGCGCAGCACGCGCGCCAGTACGCTGACCTCGCCCCGCTCGAACCCGGCACCGAGATAGACGCGGTTCCACGAGCGCGACAGCGGTTCGGCCTGCCCGTTGGACTGGTGCGACAAGCCGAGCTGCGCCATGCGCCACTGCCAGCCCACGGGCAGGCGGCGCAGCGGCCCGGGCACCGGCGCCACGTAGATCAGCTCGGGCTCGTAATCGGTGCTGCGGAAGGGGGCCGACTCGCGCGGGTTCCACACCTGCCACAGCGACTGCTGCGTGTAGCCGAACCACAGATCGCCCTCGGGCAGCAGCAGGCCTTCGAACAGCTTGGTGCGGATCGACAGTTGCAGCTTTGCGCCCAGGTGCTTGTAGTCCGGCAGGTTGCCGGGGCTGTCGCGCGTGGGGCTGGAGGGGTTCTGGTTGACGCGGCTGGTGTGGTGCACCGGCAGCAGGAAGTTGGGACGATAGGTCTGGAAGCGGAAGGTGCCGCGTTTGTCGGCGCGCTCGAGCTCCCAGTAGCGCGACCACAGGCCGGCGCCCGTCGCGGCGGACCGGGGCTCACCGTCCGCCGCCGCCCCGGGGGCAGGCAAGCCTGGGGATGACGCAGCCACCGGCGCCACCGCAGGCCCGGCCGGCCCCGGGGGCGCCAGGCGTCCGGCCAGGCGGTCATAGCAGGCCAGGCGCTCCCGGTCATCGGCCAGCGCGGCACAGGCCGCCAACCCTGAGGGTGAGGTCTCGGGCGAGACCAATGGGGTGTCGGCGGCCGCGCCCGCAGCTCCCAGCAGGGCTGCCGCAGCCAGGCCGCCGCGCCACGTCGCAGACTTCATGCGTTCCATGGGCGGTGATTGTCGCGCTGCGCGAGGGCCGTGCCCGCCCAGCGGACACGATTCGTTTCAAAGCCTTCGAACGTTGCCGTGAAGCGAGGTGAACCTCCGGCCCGCGGCGCTCTCTATGCTTCACGGCTGTTGCCCGCCGCCTTGCACCACCCCCACCCGATCACTCATGCCTGCCGCCCCGGACCGCTATACCGCCACCGCCATCACCTTGCACTGGCTGCTGGCCCTGGGCCTGCTGGGCATGCTGGCCCTGGGCCTGTACATGACCGGCCTGCCGATGTCGCCGTCGCGGCTCAAGCTGTACAACTGGCACAAGTGGGCCGGCATCGTCATCCTGACCCTGTCGGCGCTGCGCCTGCTGTGGCGCCTGACGCACCGGCCGCCGGCCCTGCCGCAGCAGGTGCTGCGCCACATGCCGGCCTGGCAGCGCGTGGCGCACCACGGCACACACCTGGCGCTGTACCTGCTGTTCTTCGCGGTGCCGCTGATGGGCTGGGCTTACAGCTCGGCAGCGGGCTTCCCCGTCGTGCTCTTCGGCGTGCTGCCCCTGCCCGATTTCGTGCCGGCCGACCGCGCCCTGGCCGAGACGCTCAAGCCCTGGCACGGCGCCCTGGCCTACACACTGGCCGCCCTGATCGTGCTGCACGTGCTGGGTGCGCTGAAGCACCAGCTCATCGATCGCGACGGCTTGCTGTCGCGCATGTGGTTCGGCCGTTGACCCCCTCTCCCCAAGGACCTCCATGCTCAAGACCCTGATCTGGCCGCTGATGGCCGCCACGCTGCTGATGGCCTCCCCCGCCTGGGCCCAGCAGAAGCTCGTGCCGGCGCAAAGCGAGATCGTCTTCACCAGCCGCCAGCTCGGCGTGCCGGTCGAAGGCCGCTTCAAGCGCTTCGAGGCCCAGGTGGCCTTCGACCCGAAAAAGCCCGAGGCCGGGCGCATCGACTTCACCGTCGATCTCGCCAGCGCCAGCCTGGGGGTGGCCGAGGTCGAGGCCGAACTGGTCAAACCGGACTGGTTCCACACCGCCCGCTTCCCGCAGGCCCGCTTCGTCTCGCGCAGCATCAAGGCACTGGGCGGCGGGCGCTTCGAGGTGACCGGCCAGCTCAACCTCAAGGGGACAGCCCGCGACCTCGTGGTGCCCGTCGCCCTGAACCAGGCCGGCGGCACGACCACGGCCACCGGCCAGTTCACGCTGCAGCGCCTGGCCTTCAAGATCGGTGACGGCGAATGGGCCGACACCTCGATGGTGGCCAACGACGTGCAGGTGCGCTTCAAGCTCGCTCTGACCGGCGTGCCACCGCTGTGACCCACCGCGCCCCCGGCCTTTTCACCACATCAACCCCAAGGAGAACCCATGCACAAGACCCTGCTGGCCAGCACCCTCGCCTCGGCCCTCCTGGCTTCGGCCTTCGCCGCCCAGGCCGCCACCTACGCCATCGACCCGAACCACACCTTCGTGACTTTCGAGATCGACCACCTGGGCGTGAGCACGAACCGCGGCCGCTTCGACAAGAAGGAAGGCACCGTGCAGTTTGACCGCGCCGCCAAGACCGGCAAGGTAGAGCTGACCATCGACATGAGCTCGATCAACACCGGCACGGCGCAGTTCAACCGCCACCTGCAGAGCAAGGATTTCTTCAACACCGCCGAGTTCCCCACCGCGAAGTTCGTCGCCGACAAGTTCAGCTTCGACGGTGACAAGGTCTCCGAGGTGGCAGGCACGCTCACGATGCTGGGCAAGACCCAGCCGGTGGTGCTCAAGGCCAAGCGCTTCAACTGCACGCAGCACCCGATGCTCAAGCGCGAAGTGTGCGGCGGCGACTTCGAGACCACCGTCCAGCGCAGCCAGTGGGGCATGGACTGGGGCCTGAACATGGGCTTTCAGGACCAAGTCCGCCTGGTGATCCAGGTCGAAGCCATCCAGCAGTGACCCGGCGCCTGCGTCAGCCGCAGGCCCCGCACGCCCCGCCCGTGTGCGGGCAAGGGGTGGTGGTCGTCGTCAGGGCTGCCCGCGCCATTGCTGATGGCGCATCAGGCGATGACGCAGCCGCTCGGCCGCGCGCTGCGCCTGGCGGCCCGGCTCGGCCAGCAAGGCGTCGGTCGTGCGCCAGAAGTCGGCCAGCGCCTCCAGGCGCAGCCGTTGCGCCTCGGCATGGGCTCGATCGTGGGCGAACGCCAGGCGCTCGGGGGTCCAGAGGGGGTCGTTCATCACAGGCTCCAGGAACGGAAGGCTCACCGTGAAACAACTCTAGGTGGGTAAGCGGCGGCGCGAAACGCCACATCCGGCGATTCGGTATTGCGAAACCTGCAAAACCAGCGCAGCATCCGGCCATGGACCTGCATCTGGACGACGTGGCCCTGTTCGTGCGCATCGCCGCGCTGGGCACGCTGTCGGCCGCTGCGCGCGAGCGCAACGTGTCGGTCAGCCAAGTCACGCGCGCACTGGCGCGGCTGGAAGCCGCCTGCGCCGCGCGGCTGATGCACCGCAACACGCACGGCCTGAGCCTCACCGACGAAGGCGACGCCTTCCTCGCCCAGGCGCGGCGCCTGCTCGACATCCAGGCCGAACTGCAGGCCGAGCTCGGCGGCAAGCTCGGCCGCCCCAGCGGCTGGGTGCGTGTGAGCGTGAGCGCCGTGCTGGCCCAGGACGTCATCGCTCCCTCCTTGCCCAGCCTGTACGACCGCCACCCCGAGCTGCGCGTGGACATCGCCGCCGACGACCGCATCATCGACATGGCCCGCGAAGGCATCGACGTGGCCATCCGCACCGGCACGCCGCACAGCGAGGCCGTGGTGGCGCGGCAGATCGGCCAGCTCACCCGCAGCCTGTATGCCGCGCCGGCCTACCTGGCCCGCTTCGGCATGCCCAGCCACCCTGACGAGCTAAGACAACACCGTCTGGTCACCTACAGCACGCCGGCGGCCCTGAACGAATGGGTCTGGCGCGAGGGCCGCAGCGAACGCCATTTCATGGCGCGAGGCCACACCCGCGTGGACAACACCGCAGCCATGGTGGCCCTGGTGGAAGCCGGGGCCGGCATTTCCCGTCTCACCGACTTGGTGGCCGCGGCCCGGGTGGCGCAGGGACGGCTGGTGCCGGTGCTGCCCGGCGTGTTCTCCAGCGAACCCGTGCCGATGTACGCGGTGATGCTGCGCGAACGCCACCGCCTGCCCAAGGTGCGCGCCTGCATCGACCACTGGGCCGACTGGATGACCCGGCAGGCCGCCACCGCCCCCTGAGGTAGGCTTACGGGTCCGCCAGACCCTGACGCATTGCCATGCACCCTGTCTGCCTTCCGCGCCGCCGCCTGCTGGGCCTGGTCGGCCTGGGCCTGCTGCCGTCCGTGCAGGCCCAGACGCCGCCCACCCTGGCCGCCGCCTCGGACCTGAAGTTCGCCCTCGAGGCGGTGGCCGCCCGCTTCGAGCGCGACACCGGCCACAAGTTGCGCCTGGTGTTCGGCTCCTCGGGCAACCTCCATGCCCAGATCCTGCAGGGGGCGCCTTTCCAGATGTTCATGTCGGCCGACGAGGACTTCGTCTTCAAGCTGGCCGAGGCCGGCAAAACACGTGATCGCGGGCGGCTGTATGCCCTGGGCCGCATCGGCATCCTGGTGCCGCACGGCTCGCCGCTGAAGGCCGACGGCCAGTTGCAGGACCTGGCCGCCGCGCTGAGGGACGGGCGTCTGAAGCGCTTGGCCATCGCCAACCCCGAGCATGCCCCCTACGGCGCCCGCGCGAAGGAGGCGCTGGAGCACGCCGGGCTGTGGACGGCCCTGCAGCCGCATCTGGTCTACGGCGAGAACGTCTCGCAGGCCGCGCAGTTCGCCACCTCGGGCTCGGCCCAGGGGGGCATCGTCGCGCAGTCGCTCGCGCTGGCCCCGCCGGTGGCCCGGCTCGGACGGTTCGACCTCATTGCGCAGGACTGGCACCTGCCACTGCGCCAGCGCATGGTGCTGATGAAGGACGCCCCACCGGCCCTGCAGGCCTTCTACGACGCCCTGGCCGAACCGGCGGCGCAGGCGATCATGACGCGCTACGGCTTCCAGATGCCTCGCGAATGATGGACTGGCAGGCCCTCGTCCTCTCGCTGGAGCTGGCGGCCGCCACGCTGGCCGTGCTGCTGCCGCTGGGGCTGTGGCTGGGCCGCTGGCTGGCCCGCACCCGGGTGGCCGGCAAGGCCTGGATCGAAGCGGCGGTGGTGCTGCCCCTGGTGCTGCCGCCCACGGTGCTGGGCTACTACCTGCTGGTGTCACTGGGCGGCGCCTCGCCGCTGGGGCGCCTCCTGTCCGAACACTTCGACATCCGCCTGACCTTCAACTTCGCCGGCCTGCTGGTCGCCTCGGTGGTCTTCAACATCCCCTTCATGGTCCAGCCGGTGCAGCGCGCCTTCGAGGCCATCCCGCGCAACCTGGCCGAAGCCGCTGCGGTGAGCGGGCTGTCGGGCTGGCAGACCTTCTGGCGCGTCGAGCTGCCGCTGGCCTGGCCGGGCGTGCTCTCGGCGATGGTGCTGACCTTCGTGCACACCCTGGGCGAGTTCGGCGTGGTGCTGATGGTCGGCGGCAGCATCCCCGGCGAGACCAAGACCATCGCGATCTCCATCTACGACCGCGTGCAGGCCTTCGACCTGCAGGGCGCCGACCAGATGGCCCTGGTGCTGCTGCTCTTCTCGCTGGGGGCGGTGGCCGCCTCCTTCTTCGCGTCGGCGCGGCTGGTGGTGAAGCGGTGAGCCAGGACCTCTTCGTCGATGTCGCGCAGGTGCATCCCATGCCGCTGCAGGGCCGCTTCGGCTGCGCCGCCGGCGAACTCACCGCGCTGGTGGGTCCCTCGGGCGCCGGCAAGACCTCGATGCTGCGAGTACTGGCGGGCCTGATGCGCCCGACCCATGGGCGCGTGCAGGTGGGCGAGGAAGTCTGGTGCGACACCACGGCTGGCGTGTTCCGCCCCGCCCAGGCCCGCCACGTGGGCCTGGTGTTCCAGCACTACGCACTCATGCCGCACCTGGATGCCGTGGACAACGTGGCCCTGTCGCTGCTGCACCTGCCGCGCGCGCAGCGGCGTGCATCGGCGCAGCAATGGCTGGCTCACGTACGGCTCGAAGCCGAGCACCATCACCGCCGCCCGGCCGCCCTGTCAGGCGGCCAGCAACAGCGCGTGGCCATCGCCCGCGCCCTGGCGCGCGAGCCGAAACTGCTGTTGCTGGACGAACCCTTCTCAGCGGTGGACCAGATGAACCGCCAGGGCCTGTACACCCTGCTGGCCGACCTGCGGCGTGAGCTGTCCATCCCCATCGTGCTGGTCACCCACGACCTGCAGGAAGCCCGGCTGCTGGCCGACCAGCTGGTGGTGCTGGACGCCGGCCGGGTGCTGCAGCAAGGCAGCCCGGCGGCCATCCATCGCGCCCCGCGCAACGCGCGCGTGGCCGACCTGGTGGGCCTGCAGAACCGTTTCGAAGGCGAGTGGCTGGGCCCGGCCGATGCCTCCGGGTGGGGCTGGCTGCGCTGGCGCGCGCCCGGCGCGCCCGCCGGCCAGGGCCCCCGCCTGCGCGTGCGAGACAAGGGCAAGATCACCGCCGGCCAGGCCGTGCACTGGGTGATCAGCAGCGAAGGCCTGCACCTGCTCGACCCTCACGCCGCCGGCCCCGACGCCTGGCGAGCCTGCGTGCGCGAGGCGCGCCACCTCGGCGAGATCAGCCTCGTGGTGTGCGAGCTGGCCGACCTGCCCGGCGTGGAACTGAAGCTCAGCGTGGCCGGCCCACGGCGTGTGGGGCTGGCGCCCGGCGCCGTGCTGGGCATCCGGCTCGACCCGGAGCTGGTGCATGTGATGCCCGTCCGCTCCGCCTCCAGCTAGAAGCCTAGGAGGTGCTACCAGCGGCCCCCAGGCCTCGCAGGTCGTCCAGCACCGGCATCATCGCCATCGCCACCAACACAGCTGCAAACGGCAGTGCGGCGCCGAAGCCCATCGATTGGAACGCAACGGCGCCAGCCACCCCACCGCCCAGAAAGGCCGACAGCACGCTCGCATGGGTCTTCAATCGGTCTCGATCGGCCCGCACGAAGTATTGGGCGTTTGCATGAGTCGAACGGTTCCAATACATCATGCGTCCAAGTTCGATACCTATGTCCGTGATGATGCCGGTGACATGTGTCGTTCGAATTTCGGCCTTCGAAATCTTGGTGATGACTGCGTTTTGCAAACCCATCACGAAGCACAACAGCAAGACCGTGGCCGGCACAGCCCAGCCAGACATAACCGCAAGTCTGGCCCCGATCATTCCAAACACCATCAAGAGCGCGGCCTCTAACAGCAGCGGCAAGGCATACTCGCTATGCATTCTGCGACGCCGGGCCCAGTGAATCAGCACGGCGCTCGCCGCCGCTCCCGAGATGAAAACGAGCACAGACACCACACCGCTGATGGCCAACGCGAACTGCCCCAGCACGATGTCGTCCGCAATGGCAGACACGATACCGGTCATGTGCGAGGTATACCGGTTGACCGCCAAAAACCCGCCAGCGTTAATGCCTCCGGCTACGAAGGCCAAAATCAATCCCAGTTGACGGTTGGCGCGCTGCGTACGCTCACGGCCAATCAATCGTCTGAGAATCTGGGGCGGCATATCGACATTCTCCGAAAACACCTTTGCCTGCGTCGGTTCCTTCAATCTCCTCACCCCTGTAGCGGCGCATACGGTCACACACAGCCATGCGCTCCACGGGATGTGGCTCACGAAATGCGCTCCTCGCAGCGTTTGCGTCACCCCGGCCATGGCCCCGGCGATCACTACGGCCGCGACCCAGGCCATAGCCTTGCGACGATCATAAGGCCACCACATCCAGGCACCCGGCAAAAAAGCGAAAGCAGAGGTGGCGTGCCCGAAGGGAAAACAATGTCCGGGCCCACCATCGCCGGCACCAGGCCACCACAAGGTCCAGTGCGACAAGTAGTTCGCACGCCCCCCGAACAGTGCCAAATCCCATGGACAGCTTGCCAAGCTCAAACGCTTGATCGCCGGCACCGCCAGCATCAGCATCACCGCCAAGGCCCAAGCCCGCCAACGCTCGCGGCGAGGCAGAGTGCGCTCATCGAGCGCAGAACGAAACGCCCACACCGCCCACAGCACGAGGCCCAAGGCCGCCAACCAACGCCCTGCATCGTGCAGCCCGCGCAGCAGGGGATGCTCGCGCCAGACGAGACCTTGCGCGCTGGCAAGCTGTCGGGCCACCCAAAGATCGCCGCCGAGCCCCTCCCAGACCAGAATCAAGCTGGCCGTTGCGGCGCACACGGCCCCGTCCCTGCGCATCCTCATGAGGCTTGGAGCAGCCCTGGCGGACCACTGGGTCGACGGCAAGTCGAGGTCAGATCCCAAGCCGGGTCATACAACGCCGTGTGCACTTGGGTCAGTGCCAACACGGTGTGGAAGACATGGTCATGCTGGGCCGGTTGATGCGCCCGCTTGGACATGCAGTCCTTGTCCAAGCCGAGCGAGCGGCCATACCCTTCGGACCACCACAGCACCATGGGCACCTGGGTTTGCTGCGTGGGGGCAATCGCATACGGCAGGCCGTGCAGGTACAGGCCCGCCTCGCCCAAGGACTCGCCGTGATCGGAGACGTACAGCATCGCAGTATCGACGCGCGCGGCCCCAGCGGCCAAGGTATCGATCAAACGGCTGAGCACATGGTCGGTGTACAGCACGGCATTGTCGTAGGCGTTGACGATGGCTTGCTTCGAACAACGGTGCAACTCATCGTCCAGGCATTCAGGCTGGAACTGCGCAAATGCGCGGGGATAGCGCCGAAAGTACGAGGGCCCGTGATTGCCCAGCATGTGCAACACCAGCACCTGCTGCCCTTGTACCCGCTGCAAACGTTCGGTCAGATCGGCAATCAAACCCTCGTCCCAGCAACGCGGGCCCTCGCACGTGCCTGGCGCGTTCAGCTCGGCCACTGTCACGCTTGGCAGCCCCTCGCACACCCCTTTGCAGCCGCTTTGGTTATCGATCCACTGCACCGCCACGCCGGCACGGGCCAGCACGTGCAGCAGCGACTCGCTGCGCCGGATGCGATCCTCGTCATAATCGCGCCGGCCCACCGGCGCGAACAGGCATGGCACCGAGACCTCGGTGTTGGTGCCGCAACTGGTGACTTGCGCGAAGTTGACCACCGCCCGCTGCGACAAGCCGGGGGTGGTGTCTCGGCCATAGCCGCTCAAGCCCCAATTGGCCGATCGCACGGTTTCGCCCACCACGATCACGAGCAGTCGGGGTCGTTCGAAGGGCAAGGCCACGGCGTCCAACCCCAGAGGCTGCCGCCGACCGGCCACTTGGCGCGTATCACCGGACCACACGCGGGCGCTCGACCACAGCGCTGCGGCCGGCGTCACGAGGTAGCGCAGCTCCTTGTGATTGCGCATCAAGGACGCCAGGGGCTGAAAGCTCAGCATCACGGCCAACGCCAACGCCAGCGCCGCCGCCAGCATGCTGAGCAAATGCCCGCGCAAGGTCCGCCCCCAGCTTTGCGCAGGCAGCGGCCACGACACCACCGCCAGCAGGGGCACACCCGCATGGCTCAACACATGCCAAACCAAATCCGGGCCGATCAACTCCACCGCTTCGGCCGTGTCCGTGTGCAGCACATTGCGCATCATCGAGGGGTCCAGATACACCCCGTAGCGATCGCTGAAATAGCTCGACAGTGCGGCCACCACCGTCAATACGGCCGCCGCCGGCTTGAGCCAAGGTCCCACGGCCAGAGCACCGAGCAACAGCACATGCACACAAACGATGCCCACGGCAAGCGACACCTGCCACCCCCAGGCAGAGGCATCGCTCCATTGCTGCGCCAACACAAACAAGCGGCGATGGTCCATGACCAACCACCACGCGCTCAAACACCAGATCAAGGCCTCGGGTCCATGACAGGCTCGTGGCCAACGGGCCTGCAGCCATGTTTGCCAACGTTTCCAGACCAGCATGCCCTGAGTGCAACACCCCTATCTGAAGCCAAACTGAAGACCCTGGATCCACCCGTGCGCTGGTGTGTTAGCGTGTGCACCGCAGTCATCATTCGATGGTGCCGTCCATGCGCGTACTCTTGATCGAAGACGACCCCCTCGTGGGTGGCGGCTTGCACGACTTTCTATGTGCCCTGGGCCATGACGTCAGCTGGGTGACCCGTATCGACCAGGCCGAGTTGAACGCCTCGGAACCGTACGACGCCTGGCTGATCGACTGGAACCTGCCCGATGGTTCCGGGCTGGACTGGCTGCGGCGCCGTCGCCGACAAGGCCACACCACCCCGGCCCTGGTGCTCACCGCGCGTGACCGACTGCACGAACGCATCGAGGGCTTGGACAGCGGCGCCGACGACTACCTGGTCAAGCCCTTCGACCCCGAAGA
>NZ_JBKBVU010000185.1:0-6160 GCF_046289365.1 Caldimonas sp.
TCGGCCTTCGGCGTGGGTTTCACACCGAAGGCGGTGCGGGTGACGAGCTCGTCACCCAGCGCCTCGCGCAGCCGGCGCAGCGCGTTGCTGACGGCCGGCTGGGTCATCGCCAGGCGCTGCGCCGCGCGCGTCAGGTTCTGCTCGGCCATCACCTGGTCGAACACACGCAGCAGGTTGAGGTCGAGGGTGCGGAAACTCATTCCGCCATCATGTCATAACCAATGTGAATGTCTGTGATTCCAACAATCCATTGGCGATATACCTAGGGTTTACCCTAGACTTCCTGTCAACACGTCAAGGATGGCGTGCATTGAAAGGAAAACACCATGTCTGCCACCACCATCAAGCTCCCGTCGGCCCCGGTCATTACCGCCGCCCCGCGCGGTGCGGCTTGGGCAGCCAACCTGTTCGCCAGCCTCCTGCAGGGCCTGCGTGCCGTCGGCCACAACCTGATCGAGCAGCGCCGCCTGTGGGCCGAGAGGCGCGCTATCCAGGAGATGCTGCGCTTGGCCGACACCTACAGCATCAGCCAGCCCGGTTTTGCTGCCGAGCTGCGGGCGGCAGCGACGCGTCTGCAATCCTCGCGAGACGAGTGAGCGCTTACCTGCAAGACGCCCGCGCCGCCAACGTGGGCGTGTGAAAAAGCCGCCCGAGGGCGGCTTTGGCCTGCTGAGGGCCCGCTCAGGCCGTCAGGCGCCGGGCCAGCCGTTCCTTGGTCTCGACCAGCTCGCGGGGCAGGCGGTGCGAAAGCTGCTCGAAGAGTTCGTCGTGCAGCCGCAGTTCCTGCTGCCATGCGGCGAGGTCGAGGTGGGTCACCAGGCCGTACTGCTGGGCGCTGAAGTCCAGGCCGTCCCAGTGCAGGTCCTCGTAGCGCGGGGTCACGCCGAAGATGTGCTCCTCGCCGCGGCCGTGGCCTTCGATACGGTCGATCATCCACTTCATCACGCGCATGTTCTCGCCGAAGCCCGGCCACACGAAGTGGCCGGCCTCATCCTTGCGGAACCAGTTGACGGTGTAGATGCGCGGCAGCTGTGCGCCACTGGCTTGCAGCTTGCGGCCCAGATCGAGCCAGTGTTGGAAGTACTCGGCCATGTTATAGCCGGCAAAGGGCAGCATCGCGAAGGGGTCACGGCGCACCACGCCTTGCTGGCCGAAGGCCGCGGCGGTGGTCTCTGAGCCCATCGTGGCGGCCATGTAGACGCCTTCGACCCAGTTGCGCGCCTCGGTCACCAGCGGCACGGTGGTGCTGCGGCGCCCACCGAAGATGAAGGCGTCAATGGGCACGCCGGCCGGGTCGTCCCAGGCGGGGTCGAGTGCAGGGTTGTTCGTGGCCGCCACGGTGAAGCGCGCGTTGGGGTGCGCCGCCTTGCGGCCGGTGTCCTTGGCAATCTGCGGCGTCCAGTCCTGGCCCTGCCAGTCGATGGCATGCTCGGGCGCCGGGCCCATGCCCTCCCACCACACATCGCCGTCGTCGGTGAGCGCCACGTTGGTGAAGATCACGTTCTCGCGCAGCGAGGCCATGCAGTTGGGGTTGGTCTTCTCGTTCGTGCCCGGGGCCACGCCGAAGTAGCCTGCTTCGGGGTTGATCGCGTACAGGCGGCCGTCCCGGCCGGGTTTGATCCAGGCGATGTCATCGCCGATGGTCGTGACCTTCCAGCCCTCGAAGCCCTTGGGCGGAATGAGCATCGCGAAGTTGGTCTTGCCGCACGCGCTGGGGAAGGCGGCGGCGATGTGGTACTTCTTGCCTTGCGGGTTGGTCACGCCCAGGATGAGCATGTGCTCGGCCAGCCAGCCCTGCTCACGGCCCATCGTGGAGGCGATGCGCAGCGCGAAGCACTTCTTGCCCAGCAGGGCATTGCCGCCGTAGCCCGAGCCGTAGCTCCAGATCTCGCGGGTCTCGGGGTAGTGGACGATGTACTTGGTCTGGTTGCATGGCCAGGCGACATCTTTCTGGCCGGGTGAAAGCGGCGCGCCCACGCTGTGCACGCAGGGCACGAAATCGCCGTCGGCGCCCAGCACGTCGAACACGGCCCGGCCCATGCGGGTCATGATGCGCATGTTCACGGCCACATAGGGGCTGTCGGAGAGTTCGATGCCGATGTGGGCGATGGGCGAACCCAGCGGGCCCATCGAGAAGGGCACCACGTACATCGTGCGACCGCGCATGCAGCCTTTGAACAGCGCGTTGGGCCCGGTTTGCAACAGGGCGCGCATCTGCTCGGGTGCCATCCAGTTGTTCGTCGGGCCGGCGTCTTCTTGCTTGGCCGTGCAGATGAAGGTGCGGTCTTCCACGCGGGCCACGTCGCTGGGATCGCTCCAGGCCAGATAGCTGCCCGGGCGCTTGGCAGGGTTGAGCCGCCGGAAGGTGCCTGCTTGCACGAGCTGCTCGCACAGGCGGTCGTACTCGGCTTGGCTGCCGTCGCACCAGTGGATCGCGTCGGGCTCGGTCAGGGCGGCGATCTCGGCCACCCAGGCCAGCACCTTGGCGTTTTTCACATAGGCCGGGGCCTGCAGCCTCAGGCCCTGCATGGCAGGTTGGTTCATGGTCACTCCAATCGTTGAAAAACCGAAAGCGGGATTTGGAGAGCCTCGGACCGACCCGCCGCAAGGGGCAGGGCGCTGGGGCTGGTGCTCGGGGCTCGCCAAATGCCGCAAGGCCGCACGCCACCAAGCGCACGGCCGCACTGCTTCGGCCCCTTGGGACTGCGTCGTGCGCAGGCCGGGGGCGTCGAACGCGGGAACGCCGGGATGTGGGCCGCTGGCCCCCGCTGACAGGCCGTCTGTCCAGTGTAATCCGGTGGTAACTCGCGGGCGACACGGGTTTATGCAGTTTCGGTATGGGGGCATGCCCGGCGCATCGGTCGTTGTGCGCGAGAACGCCGGCGGCGGCGCCGAGCGGGGGGGAGGGCTGGGGCCGGGCCGAAGCCGGCGTTCAGTAAGATGTGCGTCCCGTTGCCCGATCCGCGCGTTGCCCATGGCCTGTCTCCTCGTTTCGCGCCGCGACCTGCTGCGCGCCGCCGGCGCGGCGCCGCTGGCTGCCTGGTGCGGGGCGGTCCGTGCCCAGCAGCGCCGCCCCCAGACGCAGGCCTTGCTGGTGGGGGTGGCCACCGCATTGCACGACAGCGGCTTTGCGCTGCACATCCGTCGTGCCATCGCACGCGACACGGGCTTGGCCGTGGACACCACCCCGGGGCCCAGCGAGCGCATGTTGGCCTTGCTGGAGCAGGGGGAGGTCGATGTGGCCATCACCCATGCGCCGCAGGCCGAGGAGGCCTTGCTGCGGCAGGGTCTGGTGCACGACCGGCGCTTCGTGGCGTCCAACCGTTTTCTCCTGGCTGGGCCGATGGAGCGCCCGGCGGCGCCGGTCAAGGGCCGCAAGGCCCCGCCGCCGCGCGATCCGCTGGGCTTGGCCGGTGGCGCGGACGTGGCCGCGGCACTGGTGCGGCTGGCGCAGGCCGGGAACCAGGGGCAGGCCTTGTTCGTGGCCCCTGCCGAGCGCACCGGCGCACGGGCCAAGGAGCGCTCGCTGTGGCAGGCCGCAGGCCTGGAGCCGCAGGGGCCCTGGTACCAGCGGGCCGTCGGCGGCATGGCCGAGACCCTTGCCCAGGCCAACGAACGGGGTGCTTATGTGCTGGTGGACCGCGGCGTCTGGCTCACCTCGCGCCAGCGCGACCGGCTGGGGGTCGTCGTGGAGGGCGATGCTCGGCTGGCCGACTTCTACCATGCGATGCGGTCCTTCCGGGTCAACCACCCGGCCGGCAAGCTCTTCCTGGACTGGTTGACCGGCCCCACCGGGCGCCGTGCCGTCGCCTTGGCGCCTGGCGGCTACTCGGCCACCATGCCGCGCGGTTGAGTCACGGATATGCCTGTCGTGGGCCGCGTGCTGTCCGTCCAGGTCGGGGCCGCCCGCCTGCTGAGGATCCAGGGCCGTGAGGTGCTCAGCGCCTATGGGAAACAGCCGGTGCCAGGGGGTGTGAGCGTCGGCTGCTTGGGCTTGGAAGGTGACGAGCAGGCCGACCCCAGCGTGCACGGGGGGCTGTCCAAGGCGGTTTACGCCTACCCCTTCGAGCACTATGCCTTTTGGCGCACCGTGCGCGCCCAGGCCCGTGTGGCGCCGTGGGACGAGGCGCTGCCACCCGGCGCCTTGGGCGAGAACCTGACGCTGACCGGCTTGACCGAGTCCCAGGCCTGGATCGGTGATGTGCTGAAGTTCCCGGACTGCGCGCTGGCGATCAGCGAGCCGCGCTATCCCTGCTTCAAGTTCGAGCATGCGATGGGCTTTCGCCAGTCGGCCCGGCTGATGGCGCAATCGGGCTACTGCGGCTTCTACCTGGCCGTGCGCGAGGAAGGCACCGTGCGTGCCGGCGATGCCTTCGAGCTGGTGCCGGGCCCGCGCGAGGTGAGCATCGCCGAGCTGTTCGCCGCGCGGATGCGGCGCTGATCTCCTTCAGCCCAGCCAGCCGCGTCGACTCAGCCACCCGAACAGCGGCCCGGACAGCAGCACCACGGCGGCCATGCGCGTGACGTGGAAGGCCGTCACGATGGGCACGCCCAGTTGCAGCACCTTGGCGGTGATGCACATCTCGGCGATGCCGCCGGGCGAGGTGCCCAACATCACCGTGGCCGGATGCAGGCCCACCCAGCGGGCCAGCACCCAGGCAAAGCCCGCGCACAGCACGATCATCGCCAAAGTGCCGACGGCCACGCTGGCCAGCCAGCGCGGGGCGGTGCGGACGAAATCCGGCGAAAAGCGCGTGCCCAGGGCCACGCCGATGAAGACCTGGCCGAGGTGGGTCATCCACGTCGGCAGGGCCGACAGCTCGACGCCGCTGGCAGTGAGCGTGGCCGCCACGGCCAGCGAGCCCAGCACCCACGGTGTGGGCTTGCCCAGGTGCTGCAGCAGCAGCGAGCCCGCGCAGGTCAGCGCGATCAGCAGCGCCAGCCCGGCGCCGTGCACCACGGCAGGGCCGGGCACGAAGGGGTCCAGACCGCGCAGGCCCAACGCCTGGAAGCCGAACGGCAGGAGGATCACCACCAGCAGAATGCGCACGCTGTGGGCCGAGGCCACCAGGTCCACCCGGCCGCCGTGGCGCTCGGCCAGCATCGCCATTTCCGAGGCGCCGCCGATCGCGCTGGCGAAATAGGTGGTGGCGGCATTCAGGCCCGGCCGGCCACGGTGCAGCCGCGCCAGCACCAGGCCAAAGGCCAGCCCCAGCGCCAGCGCCCACACGATGCCCGCCACGATGCCGGCCGCATGATGCAGGACCACGCCCACCACTTGGGGGGTGAAATACAGACCCAAGGCCGTGCCGATGGCCCAGTGCCCGGCGCTGCGCAACACCGTGCTGCCGGCCAGCGGCAGCCCGGCCACGCAGCCGGCGGCCGTGACGAGCAGGGGCCCGATCATCCAGGGCAAGGGCGTGCCCAGCCGCTCGCAGGCCCAGCCGGCCAGCCCGGCCAGCACCAGGGTGGCCACGATGCGCACAGGACGGGGCAGGGAAGACAAGGCGCTCGCCATGGACAAGTGCAGGCCCTCGGGGACACAGGCCCGAGATGCTAGACGATGACCGTCATCGCACACAGCGGCCGGTGACGGGCGCAGCCTGCCGGCAGGACAATGTGCGCGGTGCTCGCACTCTGGAGGCCGAAGCCGTCCGGGTTCTCCCTATAATGCGAATCGTTCTCATTACTAGTGGATAAAGTGACCTCTGCCTCTTCATCGGCGCCGACGCCGGCTTGGGCCGATCTGGATTTGCGTGGATGGCCGGGTGCGGGTGAGCCGGGCTTGGGTCGCCGCGAGCGGGTGCTGGCTCTGGCGGCCGTGGTGGCCGCTCACGTCGGCGCTGGCTGGGGCCTGTTGCAAATCGAGGCCGTGCGCAGCGCGGTGGGCGAGGCCGCCCCCATCTTCGTGGAGTTCTTGACGGCCGCGCCGCCGCCCCCGCCGGCGGTGGTGCCGCCGCCTCCGCCCCCGCCCCCGCCGCGCCCTGTGGTGCGCAAGCCTCCGCCGCCGGCCCCGGTGATCGCGGCGCCGGCTCCGCCCGAGCCGGCGCCCGCGCCTTTCGTGGCGCCGCCTCCGCCGTCCGAGCCCGCACCGCCGCCGGAGCCGGCCGTGTCGCTCACGCCACCGGCCCCGCCCGCGCCGCCGGATCCACCAACCCAC
>NZ_JBKBVU010000186.1:0-6160 GCF_046289365.1 Caldimonas sp.
AGCTGATGAACATGCACGACGCGCACCTGGACGAAGCGGCGTACCTGCGCGTCATCCGCGCCAAAACGGCCAAACTGTTCGAGGCGAGCGCCCGGCTGGCGGCGATACTGGCCGGTGCCGACCCCGCCACGGAGGAGGCCTGCGCCACCTACGGGCAGGCGCTGGGTGCCGCGTTCCAGATCGTCGACGACGTGCTCGACTACGAGGGCGACACCGCCGAGCTGGGCAAGAACCTTGGCGACGACCTGCGCGAAGGCAAGGTGACGCTGCCCGTCATCTGCACGCTGCGCCGCTGCACCGAACCGGAAGCGGCGCTGATCCGCACCGCGATCGAGACCGGTGGCACGCAGCGGCTCGACGAGATCCTGGCCATCGTGCGCCGCAGCGGCGGGCTGGCCGAGGCGCGCGCCCACGCGGCCGCCGAGGCGCAACGCGCCATCGCGGCGGCGCAGGCACTGCCGCCCGGCGATGCGGTGCGCGAGAAGTACCGCGAAGCTCTGCTACAATTAGCGGCTCAACTGCTGACGCGCCGCGCGTGACATGGGCGGCTCTGTTGCGGTTGGCATTCGGGGTGTAGCTTAGCCTGGTAGAGCGCTACGTTCGGGACGTAGAGGCCGGAGGTTCGAATCCTCTCACCCCGACCACCTTTGCTGTGAGTTCGGCTCAGTCAGTGACTGACGCTGCAAGTTGGGGCGTGCAGCGTTGTCGTCCTACCCTTGGTATTGTTCATCACCGACGCTGATTGGTCAGCGTCTTCGGCATGTCAGCCGCGTCGAGCGCTATAGCGCCCGTCAGCGGTAACCCGCTCAAGTCTTTCAGCGCAACGCCCGTGCACCCTTGACGCCGAGCCTCGCGTGCGAGCCACATCAAGCGCTTGGCTGCGGTTATCAAATCTTGCCCTTCGGGCCGCACATTCGAAATGCAGTTGCGCTGCGCGTCGCGGCACCCTACGCGGGGCCGGTACGTGAGATATATGCCAATGCTGTCGGGCGAACTCAGCCCGGGCCGCTCGCCGATGATGACAGCCACCATCTGTGCCCCCAGCAACTCGCCGATTTCGTCGCCGATGGCCACGCGCCCTTGTTCGACCACCACCGGTGGTGCCGCCACCCAATCCGGGGCCTGCGTGTCGCGAATGGCTCGCAACAGCGCGACAGCGTGGCGTTGAATGCCCAACGCAGACAGACCATCGGCCACGACCAAAACCAAATCCGGTGAGGGTCCGTGGCCGCGCATCTTCTGCAAGAGCCGCACGCTGGCTTCATCCAGCCGTCGCCCCCAATCTGGGCGCAACAAATAATCGCGTCGGGTACCCGCGCGACTATGCAGCACCAGTGGCTCAGGCCACCCATCGTCGCGCAGCGCATGCACCAAGGCGGCGGTATCCAGTGGCACATGGACGGCGTCACGGGCTTGGGCGTGCGCCAGTCCAAATCGCAGCAGCGCCGCTGTGGGCAGCCCCACACCGCAACACCCCAAGCCAATGCGCGCGGGCGTGTGCTCGCGCAGCCTTTCCCAAACCGAGGGGGCCAGCACAGAAGCGGGCCCGATCGGTGCCACTACTCCTTCTGATTCCGATCGGGATTCAACGGGTTTCATACAGGCTGCGGCAGGGCACCCAATGTTTGCGCGAGTTGTGCCACGGTGTGGGCAGTGCAGGGTCGGCCATGGTCATCCACAATGCCCATCTTGTGCAGCCATGCCTCAAACTCTGGCGCGCACCTCAGCCCCAACAGCTGCCGAACCGACAGCGCATCGTGAAACGAGGTACTCTGATAGTTGAGCATCACATCGTCGGCACCTGGTACTCCAATGACAAAATTGACACCCGCACTGGCCAGCAGCACCAGCAAGTTGTCCATGTCGTTTTGATCTGCCTCGGCGTGATTGGTGTAGCAAACATCGCATCCCATTGGCAGTCCCAGCAGCTTGCCACAAAAATGGTCCTCTAACCCCGCGCGGATAATTTGTCTGCCGTCATACAGATACTCAGGCCCGATAAACCCCACTACAGTGTTGACGAGCAAAGGTCGATAGCGGCGCGCCACGGCGTAGGCGCGCGCTTCGCACGTTTGCTGATCAACACCGTGGTGGGCTTGCGCGGACAGGGCACTGCCCTGGCCGGTTTCAAAATACATCACGTTATCTCCAATGGTATCGCCGCGCCGCAGCGCCTGTGCCATGGCGTGCGCCTCATCGAGCAACGCCAAATCAACACCGAACGAGCGATTGGCCGCCTCGGTTCCCGCAATCGACTGAAACACCAGATCCACCGGTGCCCCCGCCTCCATCGCTTGCATGGTGTTGGTCACGTGCGTGAGCACACAGGTCTGGGTGGGAATGTCACCGCGCTCCACAATGTCGGCCAAAAGGTACTGCAGGCGCACCAGGTCCGGCACGCTATCCGACGCCGGATTAACGCCGATGACAGCATCGCCCGCTCCCAACAGTAGGCCATCGACAATGCTCGCGGCAATGCCAGACGGGTCGTCCGTCGGGTGATTAGGCTGCAAGCGCACGGCCAGTCGCCCACGCAAACCCAACGTATTGCGAAAGCGCGTGACCACCTCGCAGCGCTTGGCCACCAGCATCAGGTCTAAGTTGCGCATCAGCTTGCTAACTGCCGCCACCATCTCTGGCGTCAACCCAGGAGCCAACGCGCGCAACACATCGCCACTGGCCGCGTCACTCAGCAACCAGTCGCGAAATGCACCGACGGTCAGCGACGCTACTGGCGCAAACGCGCCGGCGTCGTGGGTATCGATGATCAAACGGGTGACCTCATCGACTTCATAGGGAACGACCGGTTCCTCGAGAAACTGTCGCAGCGGCACCTCCGCCAAGACCCAGCGTGCGGCCATACGTTCTTGTTCGCTATCGGCCGCCAACCCTGCCAGACAGTCTCCGGACCGAAGCGGCGAGGCTTTTGCCAACAGCTCGCGCAAACTCTCGAATCGATAGCGTACGCCTGCCAGATCCACGCAATAACGCATGACCGTTTCCGTCAAATACGAGACGCACCGTCGGTAAACGCACCCACGATAGACCCCGCAGGCATATCCGATGCATCGATTCTCGACCTTTCCGCGCTACCCATCAGCATCTCATCGAAGGCCGCCGCTGCCCGCTGCTGGTGCGTCGCCCGAAAATACATGTAACCCAACCCCATCAGACCAACAAACAATGCACTGAGCGCCGGGTTGTAGTAAACGACGGCAGCCAGGCAGACGATACCGCCGATCAGCGCGATCGCGGGAAAAACGGGGTAAACCGGTGCCTTGAACGGCCGTGGCAGGTGGGGTTCGCGTTGCCGCAACCGAAACAAGGCAGCCATCGACACGATATACATCACCAACGCCCCCAACACCGCCATCGTGACAATGTTGGCTGTCAATGGCTGACCCCCAAACGTCACCCATTGGTCGCTGAAGACCGCCAGCACGCCGACGATACCGCCGCCAATCAGCGCGCGCACGGGCGTTCGAAAGCGCGGATGCACCTTGGCAAAATATGCCGGCAAGTATCCGGCGCGCGCCAAAGCGTACATTTGACGAGAATAGCCAAGTATGATGCCATGAAATGACGCAACCAATCCAAAGAGACCGATCCACACCAGCATGTGCATCCATACGCCGCCCTCGCCCACCACGCGTTTCATTGCCTGCGGCAGCGGGTCATTGATGTTGGACAGCTCCCGCCAATCGCCTACGCCACCGGCCATGATCATGACCAGAAAGGCCAGCGCAACGAGCGTCAAAATTCCAGCGATATAGGCGATCGGGATCGTCCGCCGCGGCTCGCGCGCTTCTTCGGCCGCCATCGCCGCTCCTTCGATCGCCAAGAAAAACCAAATGGCAAACGGTATCGCCGCAAAGATGCCACCGATGGCCGCCCAGGTAAAGCCGTCTGACCCGGCCCAACCATGGGCAACAAAGTTAGCCAGCGACCAGCCCGGCGCCACCACACCGGCAAAGACCAACAGCTCCACGACCGCCAACAGGGTCACAAACAATTCAAAAGTGGCGGCTATTCCCACCCCAATGGAATTTAACGCAATAAAGACGATATAAGCACCAACAGCCACCCAGCGCGGATCGAGCTGCGGGAACTGGACATTGAGATAAGCCCCAATCGCCAAGGAAATCGCAGGCGGAGCAAAAATAAATTCCACCAGTGTGGCAAAACCAGCAACATAACCTCCGGTCGGCCCAAACGCACGCCGCGCATATGCAAAAGGCCCTCCGGCGTGCGGTATCGCGGTGGATAGCTCGGTGAAGCTAAAAATGAAAGTTGTATACATCAAGGCAACAAACGCTGTCGCCACCAAGAAGCCTAGCGTACCCGCCGTGGCCCAGCCGTAACTCCAACCGAAATATTCGCCCGAGATCACAAGACCCACGGCAATCCCCCAAAGTGAAAACACTCCGAGGACCGGCTTGAGCTCACGCGCCACTTGTGTCGGTGCCGATGACATCACGCCCTCCATCGTTCGTCCGTTGCAATCCGCTCAGTCGCTGGTGACTGGCACATCGTGTGGTCATTCTGCGCAACCGCTCCGCGGCGACGCTATCCCGACTGAGCAAAAGTAGGCCGATCCGCAAAGTTTTGCTCAAAATGGATAGGATTTGCGGGTATTCCCTAGGGGACTCAACTGGCACGATTCTTGATACTCCGCTGACAACGACAATGTAGGTGCACCATCATGGAGTACGCCACGTGCGGCGGCGGCAGTTCCTTTGCCCGATTTCGGCTCAAACGCACCGAGGACGTGCACGTACACGCTCGGCAACTCCAATCCTGGGATCAGGAGTACGAGCAAGTCTCCCGAGGCCCTTTCCAGGGCGAAGTACGGGAGCTGACCGCCCCGGGCTTGCAGGTTTTTGAAGAGTGGGCCTCGTGCGCTACCGTGCAGTACTGCAAGCCTTGGCACGGTGGTATTTGGATCGGCTTACCTTCGACGCCGTCTTACGACGGACTGCGCTTCATGGGGCGCAGCGTCACCGACTGTGCCGCAATGTGGGCCAGCGACGAACAGCCCTTCGACCTCCTGGTACCGGCTGCCATGGGACTCTACGGCGTGGTGCTGGATCTGCAGGACCTACAGCAACACCTGTCCTGGCGTGAAGGGGTGCCCAGCGATTCGGCGTGGACAGCCGATGCGTTGGCTGCGGCGCGTTTGCACTCCCTCGGTGCCGTGCAGCGCCAGAGGCTGGCCGGTTTGGTACGCGAGGTGTTACGCAATCTGGAGAAAAACCCCCACGTCCTGCAACACCGCGCCAGCTATCACGCGATGCACCATGCCATCGTGGGCATGGTGTGCGACCTGCTCGTACCACAGGCCTCGCGTCATTCGGCGGCGGACGAACCCAGTCATCGGCGTCGCCGTACATTGGTCCGGCGAGCCCGGCAGCTCATCTTGGATCGCCCGCAGGATTTTTTGCACTTGTCACAGCTCTGTGCAGCCCTGCACGTGACCCGGCGCACACTGCACAATTGCTTCGACACCGTGCTGGGCATCAGTCCCGCTGCATATTTGCGCGAGGTACGCCTCAACGCCGTACGGCGCGCGCTTCAAGACCCTGATCTTGCCCACCTCAGCATCGCGGATGTGGCGGCCCAATGGGGGTTTTGGCACATGGGGCATTTTGGGCAGGAATACAAAGCGCTCTTTGGCGAGCCGCCATCGCAAACCCGGCGCACCGCGATCGGTCGCCAGCTATGCGTCGGCCAATAGCAGTTCGACACCCAAGTACTTATCCGGCGCTGAAGCCCTCTGACATGACGGGTGACACCCTATGCCACCCGATACGGCCGTTCACCAGTCGTTGACCGCAAGGGATCGGCGGTAAAAACTTCGGCCGGGCGTGGGCCCGTGTGGACTAAAGCCGCGCCAGCAACCGCGTCGGCTGCAGCCTCACCTTGACGTCGTCGGCCGGGACGGCGCGACGCACCTCGTACGTACGGTCCGCGGTGTCGCGCAGTGGCGGCTCGCCGCGCGGCAGTCCTTCGCGGCCCACGATCGCGAAGACGAGCGGGGTGTTGGCCCGCACGCCGCGGCGCGCGACGACAGCCGTTTCACCGCTGGCGAGTTCCACATAGGTGCCGGGCAGATACAGCCCCAGCGTCTTGACGAACGACGCCCCGAGGGGCGTCGGCATCC
>NZ_JBKBVU010000187.1:0-6143 GCF_046289365.1 Caldimonas sp.
ATGCGCAAGCGCCTGGCCGAGCAGCAAAAGCTCGAGGACAGCAAGACCGACGTGGGCTGGGGCCACCAGATCCGCTCCTATGTGCTCGACCAGAGCCGCATCAAGGACCTGCGCACCAACGTCGAAATCTCCAACACCCAGAAAGTGCTGGACGGCGACCTGGATGCGTTCATCGAGGCCAGCCTCAAACAAGGCATCTGAGAAGGAAGACCATGCGCGAAGGCAGCTCCCCCCTGATCCGCCGCGAGGACTACACCGCGCCGGCCTACTGGATCCGCAGCGTCGATCTCAGCTTCGACCTCGATCCGGCCAAGACCCTCGTCGTCAACCGCATGCAGGTCGAGCGCAATCCGGACGCCGCGCCGGGCCAGCCCCTGCGCCTGGACGGCGAGGACCTCAACCTGACCCGTGTGCTGGTGAACGGAGAGTCGGTGTCCTTCCGCGTCGAACACCAGCAGCTCGTGCTCGAGAACCTGCCCGAGGCTCCCTTCACGCTGGAGGTGCGCACCACCTGTGCGCCCGCGAAGAACACCCAACTGTCGGGCCTGTACACCTCGGGCGGCGGCTTCTTCACGCAGTGCGAGGCCGAGGGCTTTCGCCGCATCACCTACTTCCTCGACCGCCCCGACGTGATGGCCACCTTCAGCGTCACGCTCAAGGCCGATGCCGCGAAGTACCCGGTATTGCTGTCCAACGGCAACCTCGTCGATCAGGGCCCGCTCGAGGGGGGCAGGCACTATGCACGCTGGGTCGACCCGCACCCCAAGCCCAGCTATCTGTTCGCCCTGGTGGCCGCCAACCTGGTGTGCCGCGAGCAGAAGATCCGCGCCCGTTCGGGCCGCGAGCATCTGCTGCAGGTGTATGTGCGTGCCGGCGACCTGGACAAGACCGAGCACGCAATGAACTCGCTGATCGCCGCGGTGGCCTGGGACGAGGCCCGCTTCGGCCTGTCGCTCGACCTCGACCGCTTCATGATCGTGGCGGTGAGCGACTTCAACATGGGGGCCATGGAGAACAAGGGCCTCAACATCTTCAACACCAAGTACGTGCTGGCCAACCCGGCCACGGCCACCGATGCTGACTACGCCGGCATCGAAAGCGTGGTGGGACACGAGTACTTCCACAACTGGACGGGCAACCGCATCACCTGCCGCGACTGGTTCCAGCTCTCGCTCAAGGAAGGCCTCACCGTCTTCCGCGACCAGGAGTTCAGCCAGGATCTGGCGCAAAGCCCCAGCGCCCGGGCCGTCAAGCGCATCGAGGACGTGCGCACCCTGCGCCAGCACCAGTTCCCCGAGGATGCCGGCCCCATGGCCCACCCGGTGCGGCCCGACAGCTACGTCGAGATCAACAACTTCTACACCGCCACGGTCTACGACAAGGGCGCCGAGGTGGTGCGCATGATGCAGACCCTGGTGGGCCGCGAGGGCTTCGCCCGGGGGATGACGCTGTACGTCCAGCGTCATGACGGCCAGGCCGTGACCTGCGACGACTTCGCCCAGGCCATTGCCGATGCCAACCCTGGCAGCGCGCTGGCCACACACCTGGATGCCTTCAAGCGCTGGTACAGCCAGGCCGGCACACCCCGCGTCTCGGCCCGCGGCCACTACAACGCCGATGCGCGCACCTACACGCTGGAGCTCTCGCAGCACGGCCTGCCCTCGCCCGGCCAGCCGGTCAAGCAGCCCTGGGTCATCCCCGTGACCATGGGCCTGATCGGCCCGCAAGGCGAGCACCTTGCGCTGCAGCTCGTGGGCGAGGACGCTCCCGTAGGTACCGAACGCGTGCTGGTGCTGCACGAGGAACGCCAGCGCTACGAGTTCGTGGGCCTGGACGCTCCGCCGGTGCCTTCGCTGCTGCGCGGTTTCTCTGCGCCGGTGCTGCTGGACGATGGCCTGAGCGACGCCGAACTGCTGCACCTGCTGGCCCATGACGCCGACCCCTTCAACCGCTGGGAGGCCGGCCAGCGCCTGGCGCTGAACCGCCTGCTGGGCGCTATCCGCGGTGGCCAAGCCCTGCACCTGGATGCCGCCTTCCTCGAGGCCATGCGCGGCGTGCTGCGCCACCCGACGCTCGATGCCGCCTTCAAGGAACTGGTGCTCACGCTGCCCAGCGAGGGCTACCTGGCCGAGCAGCTCGACGAGGTCGACCCGCAGCGCATCCACACGGTGCGCGAGGCCGCCCGGCTGCAACTGGCCCAGGCTCTGCACCACGACTGGGAATGGGCCTTCGAGGCCCACCAGGTGCGCGGCGGCTATTCGCCCGACCCGGTCTCGGCCGGGCGGCGCGCCCTGGCCAACCTGGCGCTGGCCTACCTGTGCCTGGGGGCCTCGGTCACCGGGGATCCTGTGTGGCCTGGACGCACCTACCAGCGCTTCAAGGACGCCACGAACATGACCGACCGCCTGGGGGCCCTGAGCGCCCTGGTCAACAGCCATGCCGAACTGGCCGCGCCGGCCCTCGAACGCTTCCACGCGATGTTCCGCGACGAGGCCCTGGTGATCGACAAGTGGTTTGCGCTCCAGGCCTCGGCCAGCGAGAAGGACGGCCGCGTCTTCGCGCGCGCCCGTGCCCTGCTGTCGCACCCGGACTTCTCGCTGCGCAACCCCAACCGTGCGCGCAGCCTGATCACCGCGCTGTGCTTCATGAACCCGGCCGCCTTCCATCGCACCGATGCCGCCGGCTATGTGTTCTGGGCTGACCGCGTGCTGGAGCTCGACGCCATCAACCCGCAACTGGCCGCCCGCGTGGCCCGCGCGATGGACCGCTGGAAGCAGCTCGCCGAGCCCTACCGCAGCGCCGCGCGCGAGGCCATTGCCCGCGTGGCGGCCAAGACCGAGCTGAGCAACGACGTGCGCGAGATCGTCACGCGTGCCCTCGCCGACTGATTGCAAGGAACCCTGAGGAACACGACATGGGCAAGAGAATCAGCCTGACGCAGTACCTGGTCGAGCAGCAGCGCATGCACGGCCACATCCCGGCACAGTTGCGCCTGCTGATCGAGGTGGTGGCGCGCGCGTGCAAGCGCATCGCCATCAGCGTCAACAAGGGCGCGCTGGGCGACGTGCTGGGCAGCGCCGGCACCGAGAACGTGCAGGGCGAGGTTCAGAAGAAGCTCGATGTGATCTGCAACGAGGTGCTGATCGAGGCCAATGAATGGGGAGGCCACCTGGCGGCCATGGCCTCGGAGGAGATGGACGGCATCTACCTGGTGCCCAACCGCTTTCCCCAGGGCGAGTACCTGCTGCTGTTCGACCCGCTCGACGGCTCGTCCAACATCGACGTGAACGTGAGCATCGGCACCATCTTTTCGGTGCTGAAGAAAGACGAAGCCCATGCCGGCGTGAGCGAGCAGGATTTTCTGCAGCCGGGCTCGAAGCAGGCGGCGGCAGGCTACTGCATCTACGGCCCGCAGACCACACTGGTGCTCACCGTGGGCGATGGCGTGGCCATGTTCACCCTCGACCGCGAGCAGGGCTCGTGGGTGCTCACGCAAGACGGCGTGACCATCCCCGAGGACACCAAGGAGTTCGCGATCAACATGAGCAACATGCGCCACTGGGCCCCGCCGGTCAAGCGCTACATCGACGAATGCCTGGCCGGCAAGGAAGGCCCGCGGGGCAAGGACTTCAACATGCGCTGGGTGGCGTCGATGGTGGCCGACGTGCACCGCATCCTCACCCGCGGCGGCATTTTCATGTACCCCTGGGACAAGCGCGAGCCCGACAAGCCGGGCAAGCTGCGCCTGATGTACGAGGCCAACCCGATGAGCTTCATCGTCGAGCAGGCCGGCGGCGCCGCCACCAACGGGCACCAGCGCATCCTGGACATCCAGCCGACCAAGCTGCATGAGCGCGTGAGCGTGATCCTCGGATCGAAGAACGAGGTCGAGCGCGTGACGGCCTACCACCGCGAAGCCAGCGGCGCTTGACCCGCTATGGACGATTCTTGCTAGAATTACATTCTTTGCTGCCGGTGTAGCTCAGTTGGTAGAGCAGCGCATTCGTAATGCGAAGGTCACCAGTTCGAATCCGGTCACCGGCACCACACACCTGCGATGAACAGGGGCCCGACGCGAGTCGGGCCCCTGTTTTCTTTCTGTCTCTTTGGGCGCGGAGCCGCCATCGGGGTGAGCTCACCCCTGGCGACGCGGCTCGGTGCCGAAGATCTCGTCCTGCAAGGTGTCTGCGGGCAGCCTTGTCGCCAGCACCTTGTCGATGCGCTTGCCGTCCATGTCGATGACCTCGAAGCGCCAGCCGCCCCATTCCACCGTGTCGGTGGTCTGCGGCAGGCGCCCGAGCAGCAGCATCACCATGCCGGCCAGGGTGTTGTAGCGACCGCGGTCTTCCTCGGGCACCTCCTTCAGACCCAGCCGGTCCTTCAGCTCGGGCACCGGAATGAGGCCGTCGATCAGCCAGGAGCCGTCCTCGCGCCTGAGCGCCCAGGCGCCGTCGGGCTCGGCCGTCTGGAACTCGCCCGTGATGGCCTCCAGCACGTCTTGCAAGGTGATCACCCCCTGGATCTCGCCGTATTCGTCGACCACGAAGACCATCTGCATGGTCGAGGCGCGGAAGCTCTCGAGCAGCTCCATGCCGGTGAGCGTCTCGGGCACGAAGACGGGAGGTTGCAGGTTCTCGGTGAGGCGGATCTCCCGGCCCTGGGCGATCTGCTGCAGCAACTGGCGGGCGGTGACCACGCCGAGCACATCGTCCAGCCCGCCGCGGCACACCGGATAGCGCGAGTGCTCGGCCTGGGCGATGGTGGCCAGGGCCTGCTCGACGGGGGCCTGGGCGTCGAGCCAGACGATGTCGCCACGCGGGATCATCATCGAGCTGATCTGGCGCTCGTCGAGCCGGAAGACGTTGCGCACCATCTGGTGCTCGTGGGCCTCGATCACGCCGGCATCGACGCCCTCCTCCAGGCTGGCGGCGATCTCCTCCTCGGTGACGCCGCGGTTGGGCTGGTCGGTGATGCCCAGCAGGCGCAGCACCGTGGCCGTGGCCCAGGACAGCACCACGACGAAGGGCCGCGCGGCCAGCGAAAGCCATTCCATCGGGCGTGCCACCAGCCGCGCCACGGTTTCGGGGTACATCTGCCCCAGGCGCTTGGGCACGAGCTCGCCGAAGATGATGGTCAGGAAGGTGATGATGACCACCACGAAGCCGGTGGAGACCACGCTGGCTGCCGTGGCCTGCAGGCCCCAGTCCTCCATCATCCAGGTCGCCAGCGGCACCGCAAAGGCCGCCTCGCCAACGATGCCGTTGAGGATGCCGATGGAGGTGATGCCGATCTGCACCGTCGAGAGGAACTTGGTGGGGTTCTCGTGCAGCGCCATCGCGGCCGGGGCTCCGGCCGCCCCGCTTTCGACCAGCACCTGCAGCCGCGCCTTGCGCGCCGCGGTCAGCGCCATCTCCGACATGGCAAAGGCGCCGTTGAGCACGATGAGGAAGGTCAGTAACGCAACGTCCATACGGTGCCCCGCGGGCAGCTGCGGCGGGGAAGTGGTCACAGGAACGGGGGAGCGTAGCAGAATCGGGGCCATGATCTACCTCATCGGCGACCTGCAGGGCTGCTGCGACGCCCTGGATCGGCTGCTGGCCGAAATCGGCTTTTCCCCCTCACGCGACCACCTGTACGTGCTGGGCGACCTGGTCAACCGGGGCCCGTGCTCGCTTCAGGTGCTGCAGCGCCTGGCCTCCTTCGGTGAGGCCGCCACCTGTGTGCTGGGCAACCACGACCTGCATCTGCTGGCGCTGGCCCATGGCGTGCGCCGGCCCCACCGCAGCGACACGCTGGGCCCCATCCTCGATTCGCCGCAGCGGCAGGCCTGGGTCGACTGGCTGCGCCGGCAGCACCTGGCGGTGCAGGCGCACGGCTGGCTGATGGTGCACGCCGGCGTGGTGCCTCAATGGGATGCGGCCCAGACCCTGGCGCTGGCCGCCGAGGTCGAGGCCCATCTGCGCAGCGACGAGCTGGGCGCCTTCTTGCAGGTGATGTACGGCAACGAGCCTGCGCAATGGCGCGAGGACCTTGCCGGCGCCGACCGGCTGCGCTTTGTGATCAACGTGCTCACGCGCATCCGCTTCTGCGACGCCCAGGGCCGACTGGACCTGAGCCTCAAGGACGGCGCGCAAGCCGCGCCA
>NZ_JBKBVU010000006.1:0-41261 GCF_046289365.1 Caldimonas sp.
CGACCGACTGGCGCGGCCCCTACTACAGCCAGTGAACTATCGCTTGCGCCACCCCAGCACCACTCAACACACCGCCGGGCCTTGGGGTTCCGCCTGCATCCCTCACGCACTGCCCCGTGGGGCCGGCCGTTCCTCTCCATCTCCCGGAACAAGCGTCGGAACCATTCGCTTCAGCGATGCCGCCTCGCGTAAGACGGGGTCAAGCAGTTCGGCAAATCGCCTGGTCGTCAACCGGCGGCGCGCATCATCGTAGCCCGCGTTGGCCACGCGTTCGCGCAATGAGGGTTCCTGGAGCAGGGTGACGATGGATTCCACCCAGTCGGCAGGCTCATCACCCACGAGATAACCATTGCATCCGTGGCGGAAGAACAAGCCGTGGTCGACGGCATCGGATGCCACAACCGCCACCCGCCCGTTCAGGTAGGCCAGGAGTTTGCCGAAGGACTTACCTCGGCTGAACGCATTGCTGGTGCACACCGGCTGCAGCCCTACAGCCGCCTGGGCGACCTTGTCCAAATAATCGGCGTACGGCAGTGGCGCAATGGCTTCACAGCGGGCTCCTGCTGCACGCAGCGGGGCCAACCAGGCGCCTGCCCGGTCCTCGTGAGTACCAAACAACCAGAACGTGCAGGCCGTCCGATGCGCCACCTCGATCATCACGCGTTGCACCAGCGCGGCTTCCTCAGGATAGTCCAACGGTGAGGAATGCGCCCAGGCGACCACCGCGGGACGCTGGGCCGGCGCCATCCGGGCCGGCTGTTCGAGCCAGGGGGTGCCGGTCCAGATCACGTGGCTCCTTGGATTGTGCCGGCCGAGGCAGTCCGCAACGAACCGGCTTCCACCCACCACGGCGGCTGCATCGCGCGCGCATTGGGCAATCATCGATTGGTATCGAGGGTCCAGGTAGTCGGCATCATCGGCATCCAGCACACAGGGATAGCCTGGATACAGGGCCGGACGGTTGAGTGGATGGCGCGTCTGCTGCAGAAGCACCACATCAGGCTGCTCCAGCCGAAGAATCCTTCTGCGCTGAGACAGCGTCAGGGGCTCAGGCGCGACGATCGCCCGCCAGCCCAATTGCTCCAGCTCGGGAGCGACCAGCCAGGCCCGCAGGTTGCTGGCAGGATCCCACGGCTGATTGGAAGGAAAGATCACAACGACAGGGCGCACCCTCGGGCTGAGGCGACGCTTCCAATGCAGTCGCAGTTCATGCACTCCCGCGCGAAACGGACGCTGCAGAGATTGGAGCAGGGGGCGGCTGAAGTTCACGATCACACCACCTTCCGACCCTCATCCGTGGCATGAGCCAACAAGCCGTACAGCTTGCGGGCCTCCTGGTCGACATCGTGCCGTTGCAGGACACGCTGTCGAGCGGCCTGGCCCATCTGCGCCAGCCGATCCACCGGGGTCTCGAGACATTGCTGCATGGCATCGGCGAGGCTCTCCACATCACCGGCAGGCACCAGCCATCCACATTCCTCGGGAACGACCAGCTCGGGAATGCCCGCCACGAGGGTCGACACTACCGGGCGTTGCAAGGCCATGGCCTCCATCAGCACCACAGGCAGACCCTCTGCGAAGCTCGGCAGCACCAGGGCACGGGCCGCCAGAAGCTCGTCGCGAACCTGGTCTCCCGAAATCCATCCGGTGATCCGGATGCGTCCGTGGAGACTGTGCCGCACGATCCGGTCTTCGATCTGAGCGCGCATCTCGCCATCGCCTGCCAACACCAGTTCGCAGTCCACTCCCCGTTGGGCCAGGCGTGCCACGGCATCGATCAGAAGAAGCTGCCCTTTCTGCTCGCACAGCCTTCCGACGCATACGAGGCGGGGGACCGCAGGGGGCGACTGCGCAGTGGTCCGACGGAACATGTCATCCAGGCCACAATGCACCACCTTCACCTTATGCCAGTGTTCTGGTCCGATCCAGCGCATCAACTGACTGCGACCGAAGCTGCTGATCGCGACGACGAACTGGGCCCGTTCGATCTTCTCCGTGAGCGCCAGGGCGCGGGGGCCATCGAATTCTTCGGGGCCGTGCGCCGTGAAGCTGTAGGACCGTGCCATGCCCAGCACGGTGGCGAACATTGCCACGTCGGTCGAGTTGGTTCCGAAGTGGGCATGAACGTGAGCGATCCCTTCCTGATGCATCCAGTGGCCCAGGACACAGGCTTCGGCCAGGTAAGCCCAGTGATAGGCGATCGAGCGTCCCGAACGCCAGCCCAGTCGTGTGGCCAGCCACCAGGCATGGATGAGCCGTCCCGGGCGGGACAGTGCGGCCCTGAGCACGGCGATGAGCAAACCGCTCCATCCATTCTTGAGCACATAGCGTGTGCGTTGGCGCTCCTCCTCGTCTCGTGCATCGGGCAGGGGTTCGTTCCAACCGCGGATCGATGTACGCATCACCGCCATCCCCTGTGCCTCCAGGGCCCGGATTTCGCGGCGTATGAAGCTGTGGCTGACCTTTGGGTAGTGATTGACCAGGTAGGCGACCTTGTACGGCCCGTCCGCACGAATCGTGAGTGTGGCACCTGGGTCGACGCAAGAGTCCGACCCGGTGGGCGTTTCCTGTCGATTGGACAGGCGCAGTTCGTGGTTCACCGGAAGCGATCCTTGAGCTGGAGAAGGGGCCTCTCGAAGTAGCGGTAGCTCAGGCCGGCTGCGGCCACCGTGCCGGCAAGGCTGAGCAGGAACAGCAGAAGGTTGTCCGCAGCCCCGATATCCACCAGCACCCGCCGTGCCACATGGACCACAAACATGTGAAGCAGGTAGATGCCGTAGCTGACGGTGCCGACATAGGCCAGCGGTCGCCATTCGAGGATGCGTGCCAGGGGGGCCTCCGGGTGCAGCACGATGCAGGCCAGAAGGAGGGCCGTGGCAGCTTGGAATCCAAGTCGCGGCCATCCCCGAATATCACCCGGCCAGCTGGCGCTGACCAGCAGCACGCCCGCAGTAAAGAGCAGCACCGGCCACGAGGGCCAGGCGGCCAGCCGATCCCGCCAATGTGCGTTGGACAGGACGAAGGCCAGCATGGCTCCGAGGATGATGGGCGTGAAAGTGCACTGCAGGATTTCGAGGGAGCCGGCGGACAGTCCCACCGACTGCAACCATCCGTCGATCCATCCGAAGTTGATGGCCTGATTGAGGGCCAGAAAGGCCAGCATGACCAGCCATGCCCAGGACTCCAGGAAGGCGAGCATCGCAGGCCACAGCAGGTAGAACTGTTCCTCCGTGGACAGGGACCAGGTCAGTCCCATCATGGTTTCCATCGGCACCCAGTTGCTGGTGTACGTGAAGTGATAGGGCAGTTCCGTGAGGAAGGCGTTTCGTTGAGACGAGGCTGCCGGCGCGATGAAGACGAAATAGATCGCCAACAGGCCCATCACCGCAAAGTACAACGGAAAGATGCGCAAGGAGCGACGGATGAAGAATTTGCCCAGCGAGATGCGGCCCCGGGAGGCGCGCTCGTGCAGCAGCAAGGCGGTGATCAAGAACCCGCTGAGCACGAAGAACACGTCCACGCCCAGAAAGCCATGTCGCAGCAAGGGCGGCATGCCGTCATAGGGTTGGGTGTGGTCCCATACTACGGCTGCGACGGCCAAGGCCCGGATGCCGTCGAGACCGGGATAGCGAGGAGATGTGAGGCGCATGGTGATGAGGTGGACACAATCAGAGCAGGACGCGGTGACGATGAGACCAGCGGATGAGGACGTACAAGGCCCACACGCGCGACCAATAGAGGCCGGGTGAGCCGGCCTGGAAGGCTTCCCAGAGCCTGACCACGGCCCGTGGATTCAGGCCCACGGCTTCCACCTGGCGGGCGTTGCGCAAGGTTTCGTCGATCCGACCGCCCAGGGCTTGTCGCAACCAACGATCGAAAGGCAGTTCGAACCCGCTCTTGGGCCGATCGAAAAGCGAGGGATCCAGTCCTCGCAGGCCGATACGCCGCAGCACGGCCTTGGTCCGTACAGGTTCATAGCGCACCGAGGAGGGAAGGCGTGCCACTTGGTGGAAGAGGACCTGGTCCACGAGCGGCAGGCGGATCTCGATCGAGGCTGACATGCTGGTGGCGTCGGTGTCCCTGAGCAACCGCTCCCCCAGGAAGAGGCGCTGCTCGAGCATGCTCACTGTCTGCATCGGCGGCAACCCCAACGTCTCGCCCCTCAGGCGATCGATCATCGCAGGGGGCAGGCCGATGCCGTGGTGCGCGAAAATTCCTTCGTGCAATAGTTCCTTCTGTGTCTTGGGCAGGAACAGCGCATAGGCCAACTGGTACAAGGCCAGCAGGTCTTCCCCGTGCGAGACCATGTCGGGCAATTTGGCCCAGCGGGTCTGCGCTGGATAACCCCGCTGCGAGCGGCTCAGGGCTGCCGACACCATGGACGCGACACCGCGTTGCAATGCGCGCGGAATGGGGCGGACTCTACGGGACCATCGCCACATCCTGGGGAGGTCCCGAAAGCTCGTATAGCCTCCGAACAGTTCGTCTCCGCCACTGCCCACCAACGCCACCTTGAAGCCGGCGCCCCGTACGGCATGCGACATGAAGTACGAGTTCAGACCGTCGAAGCTGGGCTGGTCGAGGCTGTCGAGCGCGTCATCCAGGCGATCGATGAAGTGACGCTCGCTGAGAACGACCTCGGTGTGTCGTGTGCCGATGGCCTGGGCGATACGCCTGGCGAAAGGCCCTTCGTTGCGCTCCTGTTCCTCGAAAGCCAAAGTGAAGGTATGGACGGGCACGCTCGAGGAGCGTTGGGCAAGATTCGCCACCGCCGAAGAGTCGACCCCACCGGACAGAAAGATTCCCAAGGGGACATCGCTGGCCAGGTGCAGTCGCACGCACTCTTCCAGGCAGGCCCCCAGTTCCTCCTCGTCGACCGGATCCTGCGTGACCGATGACGGTGCCTGCCAGAAACGATGGCGGGCGGTTTCGCGTCCCCGCCCGTCCAGAACACAGGCCTCGCCTGGCCAGAGTGATTCGATCCCCAAAACCGCGGTCCCGGGCCCTACCGTGAATCCGCTCCACACCATGCCGGCGACGGCCTGCGGATCCAGCCTGGCGTCGCGCAGAAGACCGCTGGCCAGCAGGGCCCTCAGCTCGGAGGCAAAAGCCACGGACCATGCGCCGCCCGGATCCGGGTTGCGCATCATGTACAGCGGCTTGATCCCGAGAGGGTCGCGTGCCAGTGTCAGTTCGCGCGAGTGCGTGTTCCAGAAGGCCAGTGCGAACATGCCGCGTAGGCGGCCGAGCGCCGTGCGACCATCGACGCTGAGGCTACGCAGCATCACGGCCGTGTCTCCGCTGGAAGCCACGGTCTCACCACGTTGCATCAGATCGCGCCGCAGGTCCACGTAGTTGTAGATCTCACCATTGAGCACGACCACGTGCCCATGGACCGGGTCGACCATGGGTTGCGCACCAGCCGCAGACAAGTCCAGGATCGCCAGGCGTCGATGGGCCAACATCACCCCCCATCCCTCACTGTCAGCGGTCGATTCCCAGGTGCCTTGTGCATCGGGCCCCCGGTGCGACTGCGCGTCGTTCATGCGCCTGAGCGCTTCCCGAACGTCCGGGTCGAGTCGGCCGACGATGCCTGCAATGCCACACATGGTGCTGTGCTCGATGGGTTGTGGGGGCGGGATCAGGCCCGCGAGGATTCAACGGCTGCCAGGGCCCGCTTCTTTCCCAGCAGCAGGGCCCGCCATTGGTAGCGCCTCAGGAATCGCCGAAACTGCGGATCGTCGTACCGGGGACGTCGTTCCAGCGCGCTGCGCAGCCATCCCCACAACATCGCTGCGCTACCCAGTACATAGGGCTTTTGGTTCAGCCGGAAGATCGCACTGGCCAGCATGAACACGAATCCCGTGCCCATGAAGTACTGACCTTGCCCATGGCGCATGCGCCCGGTGTAGATGCCCTGCTGGCTCGATCCCATCGGGCGCAGGTGCACGAAACGCAGCTGGGGTTCGTCCCAGCTGCAGGCTACCCACCCCAGCATGCGACAGCGATGGCAGTCAATGCCATCCCACATCACTTCACGCACGAAGCCACCGATGGCCAGGAAGGCTTCGACCCGGTAGAACTTGGTCATGCCCAGCGAGGTATCGTCGCCGTGCCGCTCGCAGACCAGTCCCCCATCGTCCTCGACATAAGCCTTGCCGCTGCAGGTTGCGATGCGTGGGTTTGCCGTCATGCGCTGCATCAGGATCTCGAAGTACCGTGGCGGGAGATGAAGATCCAGATCCAGCTTGCACAGGTAGTCGTAGTCTCTAGGATCGATGGTGTCATAGCCGGCATAGAAGGCATCGATGACGCCGGGGCCGACGGACCGATGCCCTCTGTCGGGCCGGGTGACCACCCTGATCCACGGATGCCGGGCGGCGTAGTCGGCCAGGATCGACGGGGTCTCGTCGCTGGAGCCATCATCGACGATGACCCACAGGGCCGGCCGCACGCTTTGAGCGATGACGCTGTCCAGCGTGTGCCGCATGTAGGCAGCCTCGTTGCGGCAGGGGGAAATCAGCACATAGCGGCCGAAGGCGTCATTCATGGGGATCCGCAAGGGCACACGGTGTGGCAACAAGAGTGTTCGGCGACGAGCATACCCGGGGCCGGCCCGCGAGACAGCCCCTCGTTCACGGTGCCCGAGAGTCACCATCAACCGATCCCCCTTGGATGGGTGCATGACGTCGGCGGACCTCCCCTTCATACTGTGGCCGGTTCCAACGCCCATCGGACGAGACCACTCGGCCTGAGTCTCATGCACCGGACCTGCGGTGCTCCCGTTCCTGGCCATCGCCTTCATGACCCGCATGACACCGTCCTCGTCAGCTCCTGCGGCCAACCCTGCGGGCATTGCGACCCGGGAGCCGATACCGGCCGCAGCCCTCAGCCTGGTGTGGCCGCTGACCGCAGCGCTCGTGCTGCGCTTGCTCTGGGCCTGGAGCGTGCCGGTGGAGCCGGTGTCCGACAGCGGCATCTACGACGAGTTCGCCCGCAGCCTGGCTGCCGGTCGGGGCTATGCCTATGCGGATGGTCAGCTCACGGCGTACTGGCCGGTCGGAACGGCGGCCCTGTATGGCGCCCTGTATCACGTCTTCGGGGCAGGCCCGGTCCCGATCGTGGTGCTCAACCTCCTGTTGGGGCTGCTTGCCGTGGCCTTGACCCACGCATTGGCTCAACGTTATTTCGATGCGCGAACCGCTGCCGTGGCAGCCTGGTTCGTCGCCTGTTGGCCGCTGATGATCCAGTTCACCACCATCCTGGCCAGTGAACTGCTGTTCCTCGTGCTGCTGATGGCCACGCTCTACGCCTGGGGGCATCGTGCTATCGCCCCGTTGCCCCGGGCGGTCCTGTGGGGAGGGTTTCTTTGCGCCGCGGTCTACGTGCGTCCGACGGCGTTGCCATTGTTCTTCATCCTGCCCCTGGCCCAGGCCTGGCAGGAACGGGCCTGGCGCGATGCGTCGATGTCGGCCGTGGTGGCTGCCATCGTGGCCGCGGCGATGCTCGCCCCCTGGGCCTTGCGCAACCAGGCCTTGTTCGGCACCCCGGTGCTGGTCTCGACCAACTTCGGTCCGAACCTGTGGATGGGCAACAACCCGGACTCCACGGGGGTTTACATGGACCTGCCCAGCGACGCGCCGAGCCACGAAGTCGAACGCGACCGCCATCTCAAGCGCGCGGCCGTCGAGTTCATCCTCGACAACCCGCAGCGCTATCTGGCGCTGTCGCTGAAGCGGCTCGTGGCCACGTTTGGCCGGGAGTCGATCGGCGTCACCTGGAACGAGCCTGCATTGCGGCGCTCGTGGGGGGGCGGCGCCATCATGCCGCTCAAGCTCCTCTCCAGCCTGTACTGGGCAGGCCTTTTCACGCTGGCTTTGCTGGGCTTGGGCCTGGCCCTGGCCCGTGGGCGCATCGGCGTGCTGCATCCGCTCGTGCTCGTCGGTGCCCTGTTCGTCGCCGTGCCGGTGCTCACCGTCGGCCAGGACCGCTATCACGTTCCCCTCAACGGAATCCTCGCAATCTTCGCGTCCTGGGCTGTGGTGTGGCTGAAGGACCGACACGCCGTGACGTCTGCCTCATCGAGGCCAACGCCATGAACAAGAATGTTCTCGCCCTGATCGTTTCGAGCGTCCTGTTGTCCTCGCTGGCGCAGATTGTCCTGAAGGCCGGAATGAGCCACCCTCGCGTGGCCGAAAGCTTGGCCCAGGGCGGGTGGTCGTCGGCTTTGGGCATCGCCACAAATCCCTGGGTACTGAGCGGCTTGGCAATTTACTTCAGCAGCGCCTTGGTATGGCTGCTGGTGCTGGCCCGAGTCGAAGTGAGCCTGGCCTATCCGTTCGTCGGTCTCGGCTTTGTGGTCACCATGCTTCTGGGCTGGTGGGTCCATGGCGACACGCTCAATCTGGCCCGGGTGGGAGGCACACTCCTGATCGTCGGAGGTGTCGTCCTGCTTGCCCGCAGTTGATCGGGCGGATGATCCTGTCGATCCCATGAACTCCACCACTGCGACCGTCCCGCTGTGCGTCGATTGTGACGGCACGCTGATCCGCACCGATCTGCTGCACGAGTCCGTATTCCTCTTGCTCAAACATGCTCCGTGGAAGCTGCTGCTGCTGCCTTGGTGGCTGCTGCGCGGCAAGGCCTTCCTGAAGGAGCGGCTGGCGCAGGCGGTCCGGTTCGATTGGTCGACCCTGCCCCTCAACGAGGAGGTGGTGGCGCTGGCTCGCCAAGCCCGCGAAGCGGGCCGCCCGGTCGTGCTCGCGACGGCGGCACACCGTCTGCTGGCAGAACCCCTGGCGCGGCACCTGGGTCTGTTCGATGATGTCCTCGCCACGGACGGGCCGACCAACCTCAGCGGATCGCGCAAGAGCGATCAGTTGAGCGAACGTTTCGGGCTCAAGGGCTTCGATTACGTCGGCAACGACCGCAAGGATCTCCCGGTGTGGTCGGCTGCCCGGCAGGCCGTGGTGGTTTCGTCCGATGACCGTTTGATCAAGGCGGCAAGGTCCACCACCCAGGTCAGTCGCGTGATTCCTTCGCGCAGCCCGGGCCTAAGCGCCTACCTCAAGGCCTTGCGGTTGCACCAATGGCTCAAGAACGTGCTGGTGTTCGTGCCCCTGGTGGCGGCGCACCGGCTCACCTCCTTGGACGGGTGGGTGCCGGCGTTGCTCGGATTCCTGTCCTTTGGACTGTGCGCCTCGGCGGTCTATGTCCTCAACGACCTGGTCGACCTTGAGGCCGATCGACGGCATGTGCGCAAGCGCCATCGCCCGTTCGCCAGCGGCCTCATTCCCGTCTGGCATGGCGCGTTCCTGATTCCGGCCCTGCTCGGCGCTTCGTTTGCCACGGCATGGTGGCTGCCAATCGAGTTCGTTGTGGTGCTTGCCGGCTATTTCCTGTGCACACTGGCGTATTCGCTTGCTCTCAAGCGCCAGGTGGTGGTCGACGTGCTGATGCTGGCAGGTCTGTACACGTTGCGCGTCGTGGCTGGCGGGGCGGCCACCGACATCGTCCCGTCCTTCTGGCTGCTCGCGTTCTCGATGTTCATTTTTCTGAGCCTGGCTCTGGTCAAGCGCTACTCGGAGCTGCTGGTGACGCTGCAACAAGACCGTGACCGTCTCCCCGGTCGCGGCTACACCGTCACCGACCTGCCCGTATTGATGTCGGTGGGAACCAGCGCCGGCATGGTGGCCGTGCTGGTGTTCGCGCTGTACATCAACAACCCGAACATCCCTGCTATTTACGACAACCCTCTGTGGTTGTGGCTGGTGCCCCCGTTGCTGCTCTATTGGGTCAGTCGGCTGTGGATGAAAACGCATCGAGGCGAAGTCGACGACGATCCCCTGGTCTTTGCCTTGCGCGACTGGCAAAGCATGACGGTGGTGGGATTGAGCGCCATCCTCTTCTCGGTCGCCTGATCCGGCCAGAAAAAAGCCGGGCCAAGGCCCGGCGGTGTGTTGAGTGGTGCTGGGGTGGCGCAAGCGATAGTTCACTGGCTGTAGTAGGGGCCGCGCCAGTCGGTCGGCAGGGCCTCGCCGTGGCCGTTGAGGCTCACGCCCAGCGCCCCCCCGTCGACGCGCACGTTGCCGCGGTAGGTCATGCGCCGCCCGGTGATCACCAAGTCGGAGGCGGTGCGCAAGCCTCGTACGAAGCGGTTGTTCTCCACGATCACGTCCTCCAGCCCCTCGGCGGACACGCCGTTTTGCGGGCTGACGGCCACCGTCCACTGGTTGTTGTCCTGCGCATCGCCGAACAGGTTGTTGGCAATGACCACCTGGCGCGTGGCCCAGGTGCTGCCGTTGTAGCTGTCGGTGTAGCTGCCCAGACCGCCCGAGTGCAGCTTGAGCGCATGGCGGATGCCGTCGGAGGAGCGGCCGCGCATGGCGTTGTGGGCCATCACCCCCTTGTGCAGCCGCCCGATGCGCACGGTGTGCTGGTTGGCGTAGCCCATGTCGTTGCCCAGCAGCGCGATGCGTGAACCCGTGCCCAGGATGGGGCTGTCGTTGGACAGGCTGCCGCCCTGGATGCGGTTTTCCACGATGAAGATCTCGCGCGGGTTGTAGAACTGGCCAGGCGAGATGGTGCGGTACGGGTCGCTGCTGGCCCAGTAGTCCAGCGCCGCGCCGATCCAGATGCGGTTGTTGTTGCCTGCATCGGCCAGGTCGTTGCGGTACAGCAGCAGCCGCGCCGCCGAGTTGTCTTGCACGATGCCGTCGGCAATGTTCAGATCCATCACGGTGACGTCCTCGGCAAACGAGGCCGTGTCCGGACGTCCCGAGCCGATGCGCACCGAGGCCACGCGCGGCTTGTTGCCCGAACCGAAGGCGCCCACGATGACATTGCGCTCGCCGTGGCGGATGTTGATCTGGCCGAAGCTCTCGCCACGGCGCAGCAGCACGCGCTTGCCGCTGTAGCTGCTGGGCAGCCCCGTCTGCGTCAGCGCCCCGCTCGGGCACCCCGCATAGTTCGCCGTCGGCGATACGCATACCGTGCGACGACCTTCGTAGACGATGTCGGGGTTGTGCACCACCACCGTGACCGTGGCCACAGAATGCCCCCCCGAGGCATCCGTCGCCCGCATGTGGATGGTGTAGACACCGGGCAGGTCGTACACATGGGCCGCCAGCGGACCACCGGTCTGGGTGTTCTTCGGCAGGCCGGTGAGATTCCAACGTTCGCCCCGCTCATCACAGAAATCGAAGGTGTAGCTCACCTCCCTGTAGACATCCACGCTGGAGCTGGCCGCGCTCGTGGCGGTTGCGTCGACAAGGAGGGCCATTGGCGCCACGCCTGCGGTTCGCGAAGCATGCACACGCGCGACGATGGACTGTGACCTGGATTGCTCCCCGGACCAGGCCGTGGCCTGCGTGCAAGTGCGCGCGGTGACGGTGGGGTCGATCGATCCAGGCGCCATCGCGGACACACCGGAGGTCTCGGTCGTGGCCTGCAAGCCTACCCCTCCTCCACAGGCTCCCAGCATCAGCACCAGGCCGACGTGCACGGATAGACGCCGCCCGACCTTGTTTTTCTTGGCTCTCATCAACACCTCCGAGTTGCGGCACCGGCGGTTGCGCCGGACCTGCCATCCACCACCGAGGAAGGGCCGTTCACGCCCGGGACTGCGCACCGGGCAGATGCAGCAACTCCAGCATCCAGTCACGCCGACGTGCGAGCCAGTATGCCTGCGTATTCTGACGTGCGAATGTCAGTCCTCGATCAGCCATCTCGGCCAGTCTGGCACGGTTGGCATGCAAGGCCTTGAACTGATCTGCCAACGACTGCGCGGAAGGCCATTGTGCCAGTGCCACAGCCCCGCTTTGCTGGGCCAGATCCCGGAAATAGGTGATGTCGAAGGCCACGAGGGGCAGGCCTCGTGCCATCGCGTCGAAAGCGGCCCTGGGCGTATCTTCGACCAGCGGACAGGCCACGCAGACGTGCGCCCGAGCCAGGCGCTCGAACAACGCGGCCCCATAAGGCACCGCAGGCTCGAACCTCACCCGGTCGTTCAGGCCGGCCTGTGTCACCTGCCGACGCAGCGACGCCAGGCAGTCGCCTTCCCCGATCAGCGTCAGTCTCACATCGCAGCCCTGCTCGCCAGCCAGGCGGACGGCCTCGATGGCGCGATCCAGACCCTTGTACGGCACCAGTCGCCCGAAGAAGACCACCTCCAGCGTCTGCGCATCCTGCTTCAGCCATTCCAAGCGTGCCTGCCGGGAGAGTTCATCGAGGACATCGTCGGGACCATGAACGGTGTCGTAGAAGTTGCGCACGTTGGGCCGGCCCCGCCCGAAGTCCTGCACCATGCTGGCGCTCTTGAGCAACACCAACTGGAACATCCTCGGTGCAAGCCAGACCTGCATCCACTTGAGAGGATCGTAGAGCAAGCGGTTGACGCAATAGCTGCGCAGGCCCCACAGACCCAGCCGGTGATAGCGCTTTGAGTGCTGACGGAAGTCGATGTCCACGATGAAGATCACCGGCCTGCCAGCCCACCATGCCCGCAGATTGACCAATCCCATCAAAGGACGCCACAGGTCGGTGGACATTCCCGAGTGCACGACTGCCGCCTTCGAGACGGCGACGCCGACCTCCCGCCAGATGCGCCCCACCTCGCGCCGCCAGAACCCCCAAGGGGTTGTCGCCGTCGTGTGTGCAGGGAGGAATGCCACCCCGTCCGTCCGCAGGTCGACGATGCCGAGATGGGCCTTTTGCGTCTCGTACTGTTCCTCGGTCATGCACGGAGCCACGAGCACGAGCCGATCGAACTGTTCGCCCAGACCGGCACGCAACTCGCGCAGATGCTGCGCAAAGGCGCTTTCCGTTGCAAAAGCGGTGGGCGAAACAGGGAAGGCAGCCGCCTGGACAGCCAGGAGATAGTCTGCGCCCATGGTCAACCCCCAGAACGAACCTGTCGGCCCCGCATCGCGCAGCACCGAGCCAGGACTCGCCATCGAAGAAGGTCGATCATTTGTATTCGATCAATTGTGAAGGTCGCCGCTGCCATCGATCGCGCAGGTAGCGGCATTGGCCCACGAGTTCCGGAAATCGGCTGAGCGTGTGAAACACGGATTGCAAGCCGCGATCGCGCCATGAGCCTTCGCTCCTCAGAAACAGCCGCAGGACCTGCAAGGGGTAGACACCGAGGATGGCCAGCGCACCCAGTCCCCAGGCAGGCAGGAATACCAAGACGAGCACCATCGGGCCCAGCGACCAGAACCATGTGCGCGCCGATTCACGCACCCAGTGCCGTTCGGGCGAGCGGCCATGGAGCGCCACGCCCGCGGCGTAGGCATAACCGCTGCGCACCACGCGCTGCCACCACTGCCGGAAGCTGGTCATCGCCGCGTCGTGGAGCGTCATATCGTCGCGCAGTGCGTGGATCTCCCAGCCTGCCCGGCGCAGCCTTACGCACAATTCGGGCTCCTCGCCAGCGATCAGGTCGTCGCGGTAGCCTCCGCTGGCGTCAAGGACGTCGGCGCGCAGCATCACGTCACCCCCGAAGGCCTGGATAATGCCTGGCGGCTTGATCCACTCCAGGTCACACAGGCGGTTGTAAACCGACCGCTCGGGATGCCGTTCTCGGCGCTGGCCGCAAACCGCTGCAGCACGGGGATGATCACGCAGGTAGGCTCTCGCGAGGGACAGCCAGCCGGAAACCACCTCGCAGTCCCCATCGACGAACTGAACATATTCGATGCCCGGGCAGCATTCAAGCAGGCGGCGCCAACCGGCGTTGCGGGCGCGGGCCGCCGTGAAAGGCTGGCGCATGTCGAGTTCCACCACCTGGGCGCCCATGCGCCGTGCCAGTTCGACCGACTGGTCCGTCGACCCGGAGTCGACATAGACGACCTGCGCTTCGCCTCGGACGGATTGGAGGCACCGGAGCAGACGCCCGCCCTCGTTGCGTCCGATCACCACCACCCCGACATCGGCGAATGTCATGCTGTCACCCGCGCTTCGGGCGCATGTCGATCAGCCAGGCGCAGCTCGGCTTCGGGCAGCCGGCTCAGACGCGTTATGTGTGCCACCCTCGCCGCAAACGTGGCCTCGAAGGCGTGGCGCTGCGCGAAGCGCCTCGCCGCCTCGGCAGCACGCGCGATCTCGCCTCGGTCGTTCGACAGTCGGGCCACCAGGCAAGCCAGCGCCTGCGGATCTCCGATCGGACTGACCCACCCTGCGCTCGAATGCCCCACCACGCCGACGAAAGCCTCGTTGGCATACCCCGCGATCGGCACGCCGCAGGACATGACTTCGGGGTAGGTGCTGGAGGGATCGCCCTGAGGGTGGCAGCAGATGAAGAGGTCTGCCCGGTCCTTGAGCATCGGTATCCATTCGCTGTCGAAATCCATGACACCTCGCAACCTCACCTCCTTCTGCAACCCCCTGGCCTGGATGTCATGTTCGAGCTCGCGCTCGAGCACGCCGCGACCGTAGATGTCGAGCGTGAAGGCCACCCCCATCCGCTTGAGAGAAAGGGCGAAGCGCGGCAGGTCACGCACCCCCTTCATCGCGATCAGACGCCCGCCAAACACCAGCCTCAGCGGGCCGCCCTCCAGGAGCTTTACTCGCTTGAGCGACAGTTGCGGAGTCTGAATGACGGCATGCCGAGGCACCCGGTTGTCGAAGAAGATCATCGCATCCGGGCGGATGCGGCGATAGACCTCGTATGTGGGGGTGCCGCTGCACTGAAGCCCTGTGGCGAGCCGGAGAGCGTCCCGGCGCTTACGCTCGGCCTGCCACGCCCAGAGCTTTCGTCGCCACCGCAGCAAGGGATTGACCACCTCCGCCTCGAGGATCTGCCACTCGGTACGCAACGTGTATTCGCTGGTGAAGATCAGCGGCACGCCCAGTTCATGGCACAACCGCGCCGTCTCCAGTTCGAAAGGGGACAAGAATGCCAGGACGGCGGCTGCGTGACGCAGGCGCTCCCGGAAGGCGTGGGGATCGGAGGGTCGCAGCTCGACCCTGGGCCCGGCGTCGCCAGGGCCCACCTCGACCGGATCCATATCCGAGAGGGGCTCATCGGCAAGCCTCACCAGGCTGGTGACCGGCCCTGGCCAGGATCTCGCGTACTCGGCCACCCCATTGAGGTACTTGCGGGTCAGAACCCATCCTCCGCCAGGGCCTGGGCTGGCCTTCAAGCTGGGCAGGAGCACCAGCTCCCGCGCCGCTTCGGTGGGTTGCAGCTTCCGTTGTCCTTCCAGGACCATGTTCCACCGCCGTTTCCAAGTCCCTCAGATCAACCTGTCCAGCATCCTCAGGAGATCGCTGGCCGGCACGGAGAATCCCTGAGACGCCCGGTCTCCGACCAGCAAGGCAAAGCGCATCTCCATGCGGTCGGCATACTCCTTGTACGCCAACGCAAAGCGGTCGGGAGGCTGCAGCACCAGGAAGGCCCCATCTTCAGCCATGCTGTAGATAGCATGCGACAGGTGACTACCCTCCACACCGACCACGATCCGGGCCTCCAGGGACCGGCTGGCAATCTCATCGGCCGTCAGCGTTGCCGGATCCAGCACATCGAAGCCGGCATCGGACAGTACGCGCACCACCTCCTCCTCGTTGCTGAGCACACGAGGCTCTCCGCTCAGTCCTCTGCGCACATACACTCCTGCCCCGCGGCATGCGACCACCGATGTCAGGTGCCGCCGAAGACGCGATCTCAGTTCCTCGTAGCGCCTGCGCTTGTGCGAGTTCTGCGCGAAGTCGACGTGGATCGTCAACCGACCGATGTGGGCATGCCGGACCTCTCTGGGGCGTGGCAGATCGAGCAGACGGCGATAGCCTTCTTCGTGCTCGTAGGGGCGCTTGACCATGCCGATGACGTCTTCCCTGCCCTGAGACAAGAGGCCCAAAGGCATGTCGTCGAGCAAGAAGGTGCCGAAGAAGTGGCTGCCGCTGCGGCTGGTGGCCAGCTCGGCCGTGTCCAGCGCGATGCGCGGACCCAGCCCTTCATAGAACCATCGCTCTGCCCCATAACCGACCTGATCCCTGGCCGCACCGCAGTAGAGGAAGGCCTCCACCACGTCCACCCTTTCGAGCAGATGGGTCGTGCAGGCCGCATGCTCGATCCACCCACCTTCCAGCAGCAGCTTCTCACTGCGCCAGTCCCGCCAGGGAGACAGCGCCTTGATCTTCTCGGTTGCACCGGGCAGCGTGAGGGCGGGCGGAATCCGCACCGTCTCGGCCGGACAGACGGTCCAGGACCGCGAAGCCATGCGGGCCAGCTCCGGGGCACGCCACACCAGAAGACGTTGACATTGACGTCGCAGCAGCGGAAGGTTCAGCATGACCCGACTCCACCGACCTCGGGCCATGCACCGGTGGTCCCGACAAGCCGTGCAACAGCCGCGACCCAAGGAGTCTGCGTGCCGTCCATGCCCGACGCCGGCAGCGACCGCAGTGCCACGATCGCCCGCGCCCCGTGACTCGGCAGGTGCAGCCGCACCTCACGATCCTGCGTGGACAGACCGACCTCCACGCCGGCAGGGTCCAGCCCCAGCCCCGTCCCCACAGCCTTGAGGCAGGCCTCCTTGCGAGTCCAGCCCCGTAGGAAGGCAGTGTCGTAAGCCCCAGCCTGCCGTGCAAGTTCGTCACGCTCAGCCGGCGTGAAAACCAGGCTCGATACACCGGCCAGATCGGCGACCGGGGCCAGGATTTCGAGGTCGACCCCCACCGGAGCCTGTGCGCACACGCCGATGAGGGCAAGGTCCTGTGCGTGGCTCAGGTTGAAATGACAGGCCGCTCGACCGCTCCCGGCCAGATGGGGCTTGCCTTGCGGATCGGTCTGGAACCGCAGGGTGGCTGGTTCCAGGCCCAAGGTCTGCGCAAGCACGATTCGCAAGGCCCAGCGGGCCACCCGCCGACGTCGCCGGTCCTCCTCGCGGTGATGACGTGCTGCGCGTTGAAGCTCCTGTTCGCACAGCAGCGCCGCCTCGTCCGCCGAAAGATCCTCGTCCAGGTGCGCCAGCCACAGGCGGACTCCCAGGTGTTCACCCAGGTGGGTCAGACGGGGCCTTCCGAGATCGCCGGGGCGTCCGGGAACGATGGCCCCGTGGCCGACCTGCTGCGCGATCGCTTCCATCTACCCTCCTGCCCCCCGAACGAGTTCGACGATCCGATCCTGCTCGTCGACCCGCAATCCGGGGAAGATGGGCAAGCACAGGACACGGGATGCTGCCCCCACAGCCACCGGCAGGTTCGACGGCGCGGCCGAGGGCAGATGCCGATAGGCCGGCAGATCGCTGAGCAGCGGGGAGAAGTAGCGCCGAGCATGAATGTCGTGCTCCCGCAACCTTGCCTGCAGCGCATCGCGCGTGATGCCGTAGGCCGAATCGACCAGAATGGGGAAGTAGGCGAAGTTGGGTGTCTCGGGATCCCGCCAGCCCAGGCAGCGAAGCCCCGGGACTTCAGACAGCTCTTGTCTGTAGCGCTGATCGATCCGCCGACGCTCATCGATGGCCTGTTCCACGTGATCGAGCTGCACCAGGCCCAGGGCCGCGCAGAACTCATTCATTTTCCCGTTGAGCCCGAGGCCTTCGATGGCGTGCTCGTCGACGATACCGAAGTTGCGCAAGCGATCCATGCGCTGTTTCGTGGCAGGATCCGCGGCCACGATGGCACCCCCCTCGAAGGTGGTGAAGACCTTGGTGGCGTGAAAGCTCAGGACCGACAGGTCTCCATGCCGCAGCACGCTGCGCCCCCGCCAACGCACGCCAAAGGCGTGGGCAGCATCGTAGATGAGCTTGAGCCCCCGGGACTGAGCGATCTCTGCCAAACGCTCGACGTTGCAGATATGCCCGTAGCAATGAACCGCCAGGATGGCCCGAGTGCGAGGGGTCAACGCACGTTCGACGGCCTCGGGATCAAGGTTCAAGGACTCGGGTTCCACGTCCGCGAAGACCGGCGTGAATCCGGCCCATGCAATTGCATGGGCCGTGGCCGCGAACGAAAACGGTGTCGTCACCACCTCTCCCTCGCCACCCATGTCCCGCAAAGCCATCATCAACCCGACCGTTGCATTGCTGCACAGGCTCAGGTGATCGACGCCGAGGTATTCGGCCAAGCGCGCCTCGAAGCGCTGATGGAACGGGCCAGCATTGGCAAGGATCCGCCGATCCCATATCTCCTGCAGGTGCGGCAGAAGTTCCTGCAGCGGCGGCAGAACTGGGCGCGTGACATGGATCGGCGACATGATGCCTGGCGCGCTCAGGATCGCGCCGCCCTCTGATTCACTGGGACTTCTCGTCGAGCCCGCCACAGGCCCGGTTGCCACAGCACGGAGTGCTGAATGAAGTCGAGGAGCATCCTGGGCGGGTCGGTATCCTCCTTGCCCAGCATCCAGCGACGCACACGCCAGGATGCAAATCCCAGGATCCAAACGACGTCAGCCAGAGCACCATAGAGCCAGCCGTGGTTCTTCACGAAGTAGCGGCGGCGGGACTCGAACCAGTAGGCCGGGCGCCGCGGCACGACCGCTAGCCGCCCGGTCAGACCAGTGCTCTGACCAGCAATGTGCATCACCCGGGATTGAGGCACATGCCAGCAGCGCCATCCCGCCCTGGCCGCGCGCAGACAGAAGTCCGTCTCTTCGAAGTAGAGGAAATAACCCTCGTCCATCAACCCGATGGCCTCGAACACCTCCCGGCGCACCATCATCGTCGCGCCGGACACCCACTCCACTTCCTCGGGACGATCCCCCATGCGACGGGCCACAGCATGGCGGCTGAGCAGGCGGCTGGCCAGCCTCAGACGCAAGCTGTTTTCGAGCTCACTCCAGACAGACGGGAACCTGAAGGCGTACGGCCAGGCGCGACCGTCGCCCTCGTCGATCCCCCCTCCGGCAATCCCCGCGCCAGGGTGCTGGCGCATGAACTGCACGAGATGACCAAGCGCTCCCGGCCGCACCACGGTGTCCGGGTTGAGGAGCCAGAAGTAAGCTGGCGGCCGACCGGACTGAAGTGCCGCGCGAACCGCGAGGTTGTTGCCGTAGGCGAACCCCCCGTTGCGCTCCGACTCCAGGACCGACACCCACGCCTGCCACCCGTTCGTCTCGATGGCTTGGCGGATCCGCGCGGCCGAGCCGTCGCCCGATGCGTTGTCCACCACGACCACACACGCCCGGCCCTCCCGGACATCTGGCTCGGATGCGAGCGATCGAAGGCAGTCCACCACCAAAGATCCGGTGCGGTAGTTGACGATCACGACCAGCGTTTCCACCGCGCTGGAACGTCCTTCCCCCGGCTCCACGGCAGTGGCCGGTACAGGCTGCAAGCCCATCACTCCACCTCGGCCGGCTGAGGCTCGCCACGCCGTGCGACGACAGGAGCGTCGGCCGCCCGTGAATCGTCCTCGGGTTGCCCTCGGTCGCGCTGCACCCCATGACGTGAGATGGCTCGATCGATGCATCGCTGCAACTGCCCAGCCAGCACGCCGACATGAGGCTCCTGCAGCATGCTCGTATGGCCACCCGGTACGTCGATCACGCTCAACGCACTCTCGACGCGAGGCCCCCATCCCAGTTGGGGGTCGCTGTAAATGTTCTTGTACGGTTCATCGGCCTGACTCCCATCACCCTGCAGACCACGGAACACGACCACATCCCCGCCGCGGAACACCCCCTGGGGCTGATGCTCCCTGTGGGCCACCTCGTACATCTTCAGGAAGTCCAGCCCATGGTCCTCTTCCGCAACCGGCGACACCACTTCGCCGCGCTCGGCCTGATCGCGCATGGCCCGAACCTTGCGTGCGTTGTGGAAGCGCTCCAACCGGGACTGCACCTCGTACAGCGCCAGGTTTCGGGTCTTGGCCAGCATCTTCGGCACGGCCCTGCCGATGCGCTGCAGCGTGGAGCCGGCACTCGGATCGTTGAGCGTGCCCAGGAAGCGGTGGATCCGATTCTGGGCCACTCGGAAGGGACGCTCTTGGGCATGCACGTCCGCGGCATCCATGATGCCGACGAAGATGACTCGCTGTCCCGCATCCTCGAGCTGACGCGCCATCTCGAAGGCGATCACGCCGCCCGCGCACAGGCCGGTCAGCAGGTACGGCCCCTCGGGCTGAACACTGCGCACCGCACGGACATGGGCCGCGGCCATGTCGACGATGCGGGTGTGCACGTAGCTGCCGTCATGGCGCATCTCGGGTTGCAGGCCGTAGATCGCATGGCCCGCATCGAGCTTGAGGGCCAGGGTGCGATACAGCAGTGTCTCGCCCTTGCCGTCGTGCACGAAGAATATCGGCGGCCGGTCGCCGCCGGCACGGATGCGCACCACCGTCCTGGGCAGGGCCGGCACGGCATCGCCGGGCACGCGCGCGGCCGGCGCGGCGCTGTCGCCCGGGTTCGTCTCGCCCGCCGCGGCGTCCGGTGGTGGGGGTTCGATCAATGCCGCCAGGGCCTCCACCGTGGGAGCCTCGAGCAAGGCGGTGAGGGGCAACTGCTTGCCGGTCTTGCGCTTGAGTTTGTTGATGACCTGCACAGCCAGCAGTGAATGCCCGCCCAGGTCGAAGAAGTTGTCGCTGGCACTGACCTTGGCCACACCGAGCATCTCACCCCACATCTGCGCAATGAGTTGCTCGGTTTCGGTGCGAGGGGCTTTCCAGTCGGCGCGGGACTCATCGGCCTGCTCGGAGGCTGCAGGCGCAGGCGAAACGGGCGTGCGCAGCTTCTCCAGAGTGGCGTGCAGATCCTGCGGCGAGACGGCCACCTGGGCCAGGCGGCCATCGGCCAGCACTCGCTCGAGCACCTCGGCGCCCTCGGCACTGCGCAGGCCTTCGGACAAGCCCATCTCCAGAACCTTGTTGGCCGTGGCACGCGGCCGCTGCCCCGCTGCAGCGCCTGAGGCTGGCAAAGCGTCGAGCAAAGCCTTGTCGCGCACGCGGACCATCGTGAACTCCCGGATGTCCACGAGCACACGGCCGCTTTCGTCCATGATCGTGACGTCGTAGACGGCAAACTGCGCCACCGCCTGCGTGGGCGGGCGCAGGCGGATATGGCTGTATACCTTGGCCGTCAGGGGCGCAAACACCCGCAGGCAGCCGTAAGAGGCCGGCACGAAGAAGTCACGCGCCTCGTCGAAGCCCGGGATCAGCGACTGCGCCCCGGCCGTGGCCAGGTCCATCAGGGCCGGGTGTAACTCGAACTGCAGCAGGTCGCCGGTGAAGGCCTCAGGCAGCTCCAGCATCGCCAAGGCCTCGCCCTGGCCGAAGTCGATGCGCCGCAGGTTGCTCCAGCGAGGCCCGAACTGTAGGTGCACCGCTTGCTCATCGCCCCGGAAGTGCTGGGCGCGCACCGTGCAACGCGCAGCAATGGCGGCCGGCGCCTGAGCCACCGGCGGCTTGGCGTCCACATAGCCCACCTCGCCGCGCACATGGTCGTTCCAGCCGGCTTCGTCGCCGCCGCCCGCGGGGCTGCGCAGCGCGAAGTCATGCTGCCCGCCCGGCAGCGCCCGCAGCCGCACCTGCAGCTCGCGCTCCTCGCCCTCGCGCACGATGAAGGGGGACAGGAAAGTCACGTCGCGCAGCTCCAGCGTGCGCGCCTCGCGGTGCTGCATCGCCGCAGCCCGCACGATTTCCAGGTAGCCGGTGCCAGGAATGAGAGCCTGGCCGCCGCGGATGCGGTGTTCGTCGAGCAGCCAGTGACGCTCCACCGCAAAGCGGGTGCTGTACACGCGCTCGTCGTCGGTGTCCAGCAGGCAGCGGTCCAGCAGCGGGTGATCCACCGGCACCCCTTCGCCTTGCGCGGCCTCGGAGGCCCCGATACCGAGCCGACGTGCCAGCTCGGCCGCCATGCCGACCTCCTGCCACTGGCTCCAGTTGATGGCCACGGTGTAGCGGCCGTCACGGGCCGTGCGCTCCTGGGCGAAGGCGTCGAGGAAGGCGTTGGCCGCGGCGTAGTCGAACTGCCCGGCCAGGCCGGCAAACGAGCTGATGGACGAGAACAGCACCAGGAAGTCCAGCGGCAGGTCGCCCAGCGCCGCATCGAGGGTGAGCGTGCCCTGGACCTTGGGCGCCAGAACCGCAGCAGCGGCCCCTGGCTCCTTGAGTTGGATGACACCATCGTCGAGCACGCCCGCGGTGTGGAGCACGCCGTGCAACGCGCCGAAGCGCGCCACCGCCTGCTTGACGACCTGGCGCATCTGCACGAGGTCGGTGACGTCGGCCTGAGCCACCATCACCTCGGCACCGCGCGATTCCAGGGCCATCACCTGGCGGATGCGCCGGCTGGTGGCCTCGCGCGGGCCCTTCTCGCGAACCCACTCGGCCCAGCCCTCGCGCGGCGGCAGGCCGGAGCGGCCCACCAGCACGAGGCGGGCCTTCACCGACAGCGCCAGGTGTTCGGCCAGGGCCAGGCCCACACCGCCCAGACCGCCGGTGATCAGGTAGACGCCACGCTCGCGCAAACCGGCCCGGCCGGGCGCCGGACGCTCCAGCCGCACCGGCGCGAAATCCTGCAGCCAGCGTTCGCCCAGGCGCAGCGCCACCACCTCGTCGGACGGCGGCGCCGCCAGTTCGGCCGCGACATCGGCCGCCAGCCGCACGGCCTGTCGCGAGCCACGGGGGGGCACCTGCACGTCCACCGCACAGCAACGGATGTGGCGGAACTCCTGCGAGATCACGCGGCACACCGCCGCCGCCGTGGCCTTGGCCGGCATGAGGCCGGTTTCGGCCCCGACGCGCTGCAGCCGGTCGGTGACCACCGCGAGCCGCATCGGCTCGCCCAGGTCCTCCCGACCGATGGCCTGCGCGAGTTGCAGCAGGCTGTAGAAACCCAGGCGCTGGAGCTCGTCCACCGTCTTCAAGCTGCTGTCGAGCCGGCGATCGCCGGTGACCGACCACAGGTGGAAGATGCGGCTGGGCAGCGCACCACTGGCGCGCAAAGCGGCAAAAAGGCGGTCGTAATCGCCCGCCGCGTCCGGCGTGATCGTGAAACTGCCGTCGCCCCGCTGGGCATAGGCCTTGCCCGGGCGCACACGCGTGACGACCTGGCCGGCCTCGCGCAGCTGGCGGGCCAGTTCCTCGCCCAGGCCGGCCTCGTCCTCGAACACCAGCACCGGCCCCGCCAGCGGCTCGGGCTGGGGCCGAGCCGAACGCTTCCACACCGGCTCGTAAAACCAGTCGGCCATGTCCTCATGGCGGGCCAGGCGCTCCTCCAGCGTCGGGGCGGCCTGCAGCGACAGGCCGGGCTCGATCCAGTGGCGCTGATGGTCGAAGCGATAGGTGGGCAGCGGCAGGCGAAGCCGTCGCTCGCCCTGGCGGAAACGCGCCCAGTCGATCGGTGCACCCGCGGCCCACAAGCGCCCCAGGATGCCTAACACATAGGCCTGGTCATCGACCTTTTCGTCAGGATGGCGCAACGAGTTCAGCACCACCTGCTGCGGCTTGCGCGCGCTGTGCTGGCGGGCCAGCGACGACAGCGTGCGACCGGGCCCCACCTCCAGCAGGATGCGGCTTTCGTCGTTCAGCAGCTCCTGCAGGCCATCGGCAAAACGCACGGTATGGCGCAGGTGGCGCACCCAGTACTGCGGGTCGGTCGCCTCGGCCGGGGTGATCCAGGTGCCGGAGAGGTTGGAGACGAAGGGCAACGTGGGCGGTTTCATGGCCACACGGCGGAAGAAGGCGCCGAACTCCTCGAGAATGGGTTCGAGCATCGACGAATGCGCCGCCACGTTGATGCGAACGCGGGCCGCTTCGATCTCTTCGGCCTGCAAGGCCTGCTGCAGCGCCTCGATGGCCTGCACCGGGCCGGCCACCACGGTGAGCGAGGGGCCGTTCACCGCGGCAATCGACAGTTCCGGGCCGATACGCGCCTGCACCTCGGCCTCGGGTAGCGGCACGCTGAGCATGCCGCCCTCGGGCAGGGTCTCGAACAGGCGGCCGCGCAGCTCCACCAAGGTCAGCGCATCTTCCAGGCTGAACACCCCGGCCAGATGGGCCGCCGTGTACTCGCCCATGCTGTGGCCGATCATGGCCGAGGGCGTGAGGCCCCAGGACATCCAGAGCCTGGCCAGCGCGTACTGCGTCGTCAGCAGCAGCGGCAGGGCCAGCGAGGGCCGCTCCAGTCGACGTGCCGCGTCCTCTTCCTGGCCGACCGGCGGGAAGAGCAGGCCCTTGTAGTCGATGCCACTGCGCTTGGCCAGCAGCGCCAGGCACTCGTCGACGGCCTGGCGGTAGACCGGCTCACTGCGATACAGGTCAGCCCCCATGCCGGGATACTGCGCGCCGCCGCCGGCGAACATGAACGCCAGGCTGTGGCTGCCCATGGCCCCGGGCAGGCTGATCACGCGCTGCGGATCCATCGCCTCCAGTGCCTGGGCGGCGTCGGCGGCATCGCGAGCCACGACGATGCGGCGCAGCTTCATTGGCTCGCGCCCCACCTGCAGGGTGTAGGCCACATCGGCGAGGTTGATCTGCGGGTGCTCGCGCAGGTGTGCAGCCAGCGCGGCCGTGTTCGCATCCAGCGAAGCCTGGGACTTGGCCGAAAGCATCAGCAACTGATGTTCGCGCGAGGGGCCGGACGGCTGGCGCGGTGGCGCCTCTTCGAGGATGACATGGGCATTCGTGCCCCCCACGCCCAGCGAGCTGACGCCGGCCCGGCGCGGCACGCCCGGCGGCGGCGTCCAGTCCTTGAGCGTGGCGTTCACATAGAAGGGGCTGCGCTCGAATTCGCAGGCCGGGTTGGGCTTGGCGAAATGCAGCGAGGGCGGCAGCTGGCCATGCTGCATCGCCAGGGCCACCTTCATGAAGCTGGCCACGCCGGCAGCCGTGTCGGTGTGGCCGATGTTGGTCTTGACCGAGCCGATGCCGCAGTAGCCGGTCTTGTCGGTGCCTTCTCGATAAGCCTGGGTCAGCGCGGCGATCTCGATGGGGTCGCCCACCGGCGTGCCGGTGCCATGGGCCTCGACGTAGGTGATGGTGTCGGGCGGCACGTTGGCGATCGCCAGCGCCTCGGCAATGGCCTGGGCCTGGCCATCGACGCTGGGGGCCATGTAGCCCACTTTCATCGAGCCGTCATTGTTGACGGCTGAGCCCTTGATCACCGCGTGGATGTGGTCGCCATCAGCGATGGCATCGGCCAGGCGGCGCAACACTACCACCCCCACGCCGCTGCCAAAGACCGTGCCTTTCGAATCGGCATCGAAGGCACGGCAATGACCATCGGGCGACAGGATCTCGCCTTCCTGGTAGACATAGCCCTGGCGGTGCGGCAGCTCGATCGTCACCCCGCCGGCCAGCGCCATGTCACATTCACCGTTGAGCAGGCTTTGCACGCCCAGGTGGATGGCCACCAGCGAGGTCGAACAGGCCGTCTGCACATTGACGCTCGGGCCCTTGAGGTTGAGCAGGTAGGACACCCGGGTCGTCAGGAAGTCCTTGTCGTTGCCGGTGTGGCGGATCAGGAAAAAGCCCACCGACGAGACCAGTTGCGGATTCGTCAGCAGGTTGTAGGGCATGTAGGCGTTGTGGCCCGATCCGCCGAACACACCGATCGAACCCTTGAACTGGGAGGGCGTGTGGCCGGCGTTCTCCAGCGCCTCCCACGAGCACTCGAGGAAATGCCGGTGCTGCGGGTCCATGATGGCCGCCTCACGCGGGCTGAAGCCGAAGAAGGCGGCGTCGAACATCTCCATGTCGGGCAGCACGGCGCCCACCGGCACATAGTTCGGGTTGCGCAACTGGGCCGGCTTGACGCCGGCGGCCAGCAGTTCCTCTTCGGTGAAGCGGGTCAGCGACTCCACGCCGTCGCGCAGGTTACGCCAGTATTCGTCGAGATTGCGCGCGCCGGCAAAGCGCCCCGCCATGCCCACCACGGCGATGTCGGTGTCAAAGCCGGCGGAAGACGTGTCGTTCATGCGTTCAGTCCAAGGAGAAGCGGTCGATCCAGGCTCAGACGCCCTGGTCCGTGGTGGCGGCCGTGCGCAGGCCCTGACGGCGCTGCAGGGCCGCCCGGCGGCCCTGGGCACGGTCGCGACCTTGCTGGGCGGCTGCGCCGTCGGCGCCGTCCTGGCCCAGGTAGGCGCTCAGGCTCTCGATCGTCGGGAAGCGGAAGATGTCGGTGATCGACAGATCGCGCCCCAGGGCCTCGCGCAGGCGGCGATGGGCCTGCACAGCCAGCAGGGAGTGCCCGCCGAGGTCGAAGAAGTTGTCGCGCGTGCCGACCTGCGGGAGCTTGAGCACGTCCTTCCAGATCGCGGCGATCGACTCTTCCAGGTCGCTGGTGGGCGCCACGAAGCTGGCCGCCGGTGCCGGGGCGGGACCGCTGTCGGGTGCCGGCAAGGCCTTGCGGTCGATCTTGCCGTTGGGGGTTTGCGGCAAGGCCGGCAGCGAGACGAAGTGCGACGGCACCATGTACTCGGGCAGGCCAGCACGCAGATGGTCGCGCAATTCGGCCACAGCCGGCGTCTGGCCCGCCTGCGGCACGTGATAGGCCACCAGGCGCACATCGCCCGGGCTGTCCTCGCGCGCCACCACCACCGCATCACGCACCGCCGGGTGGCTCAGCAGCCGGGCCTCGATCTCGCCCAGTTCGATACGGTAGCCCCGCACCTTGACCTGGTGATCCAGGCGCCCGAGGAATTCCACCGTGCCGTCGGGGCGCTGGCGCGCCAGGTCACCGGTGCGGTAGACCCGCCCGCCGGCCGCACCGCGGAAGGGGTGCGGCAGGAAGCGCTCGGCCGTGAGTTCGGGGCGATGCAGGTAGCCCCGCACCACGCCCTTGCCGCCAATGACCAGCTCGCCGGGCACGCCCACCGGTACAGGCTGCTGGCGTCGGTCGAGGATGTAGATCTCCTGGTTCACCAGCGGCCGGCCCAGCGGCACGATGCCATCCACAGCATCCACCGGCTGCACCGCCGACCAGATCGTGGTCTCGGTCGGCCCGTACATGTTCATCAGCACGCCGGGGATCAGCGCCTTGAGGTCGCGCGCCAGCGAGGGCGGCAGGGCCTCGCCCCCCACCATCATGCGACGCAGCTTCTTCAGACCCGCCACGGCCTTGTCGTCGTGCGTGAGCATGCGCGCCATCGAGGGCGTGCACTGCAGATGCGTGACCGCATGGCGCTCCATCTGTGCGGCCAGCGAGTAGTCGCCCGAGGCCACGCGACGTGGCGCGGACAGTTTGCGCAACTGGTTGAGGTATTCCAGGTGCGACAGCACCGACTCGGAGTCGACGCCGAAATCGATCAAGCAGGCGATCTCGTCCACACCGATGCCCTTGAGGCGATCCACCATCGCCAGGCAAGTCTGCGGCGTTCCGAAGAGTCCACTGGTCTCGTAGTAGCGATGGAAAGAATGCTCCAGCAGCGCCGTCATCTCGTCATGGCTGAGGCTTTGCAGGTCGATGTTGGCGCTGGTGTCATCCATGCCCTCGCGGCGCTTGAAGGCCGGGAAGGACCAGGCGTATTGCTTGACGAGGTTGAGCGAGCTGCGCAGGTACTCGATCAGCGGCTGGCGGACTTTCTCGCGCACGGTCGCTTCATCGGGCCCGACGAAGGTGTGCAGCATCAAGGTGACATGGCCTTCACCCGGATGGCCAGCATCCTTCCAGGCCTTCCGGTAAGCCGCCAGCTTGTCGGACAGCTCCTCCACCGACTGCCCCAGCAGGTGGGTCAGCACATTGGCGCCCAGCCGGCCGGCCGCGATGAAGGTCTCGGGGTTGCCCGCCGAGGTCACCCAGAACGGCAATTCGGCCTGCACCGGGCGCGGCAGCGTGCGCACCTCCACCGGCTGGCCCGTGGTGCCGGGGAAGCTCACGGCCTCGCCGCGCCAGAGCTTGCGCACCGTCTCGATGCCCTCGAGCATCACCTGCTTGTTCTTCGCGAAGTTCTCGGGCTTGAGCACGAAATCGTTGGGTTGCCAGCCCGACGCGAAGGAAATGCCCACGCGCCCCTTGGACAGGTTGTCCACCACCGCCCATTCCTCGGCGATGCGCGCCGGGTGGTGCAGCGGCAGCACCACACTGCCCGAACGGATCTTCACCCGCTGCGTGATGGCTGCGATGGCCGCGCTGGTCACCGACGGGTTGGGATACAGCCCGCCGAAGGCATGGAAGTGGCGCTCGGGCGTCCACACCGCCGCAAAGCCGTGCTGGTCGGCGTACTTCGCGCCCTCCAGCAGCAGGCGGTACTTGTCGCCCTCCCCTTCGGATTCATCGCTCGAGAAATAGAACAGGCTGAAATCCACCGGGCGGTGCGCATGCGGGCCCCGGGCAGGCGAGGCGGCACTGCGGTCTTCATCGGAGGAGATCACCACCTTGAAGCCGCGCGCGAGCGTCCAGCACAGCTCCAGCACCGAGATGTCGAAGCTCAGGCTGGTCACCGCCATCCAGGTGCCAGGCTGCTCGGTGCCCAGGTGGCGGTCCATGCCGGCAAAGAAGTTGACCACATTGCGGTGCTCGACCATCACGCCCTTGGGGCGGCCCGTGGATCCCGAGGTGTAGATCACATAGGCCAGATGGTGGGGCTGCGCCCCCCCGTCGAAGGGCTCGGCCGATTCCGTCGCGATGGACGGCCAGTCGCTGTCCAGGCAGAGCACGGCGGCGCGGTGGGGAGGGAGATCGTCGCGCAGACGCTCCTGGGTCAGCAGCACCGGAACCTTGGCGTCCTCGATCATGTAGGCAATGCGATCGGGGGGATAGGTCGGGTCCAGCGGCACGTAGGCTCCGCCGGCCTTGTGCACTGCCAGCAGCCCCACCATCATCTCGACCGAACGCTCGACGAACAGTCCCACCAGTCCATCGGGCCGCACACCGAGCTGGGTCAGGCGCCGCGCCAGTTGGTTCGAGCGGCGATCGAGTTCCGCATAGGACAGGGACTGATCCTCGCAAATCACGGCCACCTGGTCGGGCGTGCGGGCGGCCTGTTCCGCGATCAGATGATGGATGCAGGCATCGGCGCGCACCGCAGACGCAGTGTCATTCCACTGGCCCAGCACGCGATCCCTCCAGGCATCACTCAGCAGGGGCAGTTCGCCCAAAGGACACTGCGGATGCATCCGTGCATGTTTGAGCAGCACCTCCAACTGCTCCTGCATCTCGCCCACCCGTGCCTGCGACAGCTTGTGAGCATCGAAGAGCCAGCGTACCTGCCGACCATCCTCGGTGATGCCCACGGTGCACTCGCTGCCCGGCAGGGCGCGTGTCTCGTCCAGGCAGGGCACGATCTCGATCGCCACCGGAAAGATGCCGGGATCCCCGGCCGATGCCGCCAGAGACCTCAGTTCGACCGACCGCGCGATCAGGTCCGCCGGGTAGCTGCCACGACGACGCAACTCGGCCAGTTCGCTGCTGAAGGCGGTGCGCCACGCTGCAAAGGACTGGGCAAAGTCCACAGTGGCACGCAAGGGCACCTGTGGAGCAAACCATGGCCGCATCTCGGCCCGGCGCTGACCGGCCTGCGCATCGGCATAGCCCAGGTCGAAGCGTTCGCGGTCGGCCAGGCGGGCGAACTGGGCCACCACGGCCGCCGCCACCTCGTCCGCACCGCCCCCCGGCTCCGGGTGCCACGGCAGCGCGGCATCCCAATGCTGATAGGCTGGCGGCGCCGGCTCCCTGCTGCGATCGATGTAAGGCAGTTCCACGGGATCGCGCGACTCCAGCCGTTCCACCCAGAACGTCTCGTGTGCACTGGCCTCAGCATCGAGCCGGGACAGGCGTTCGGCCTGCTCCCCCGTGGGGGCCTGAAGGCGCACGCCAGGCCGCACGACGGGGGCCTCCAGCGCTCGCCCCAGCGCATCGCACAGCCCGAGCAACTGCACGTCCTCCGAGGCAGTGGCCACCGTGATGCTCAGCCCGTCCACTGCCAGCACCGTCCCGGCGGTTTGCCCCGACCGCGATGCCAGCACGCGAGCCTGCGACACGCCCACCAGATGCCCGTCGTGGACGAACTTGGCCATCCCCACGGGGTTGGCATAGCTGCCGAAATCGAGGGCCCGCACGAAGGCGGCAACGGCTGCGGCTTCCTGGTCGAACGCGATGGACCCGGCCGAGGCGGGGCGGTCCTTGCGACGGTAATAGCGCTGTGGCGGCGTGTCCTGCGGGCGTGTGGGCAGATCCCCGGCAGCCAGCAGACTCATCAGTTCCTCGAAGCCGGCGATCCCGGCCTCGAAGCACTTGGTGTTGAGACTCAGGGCCGTCTCGTGCTCGTCGATGGCAAAGCGACGCTGCACCAGGATCGCCCCCTGGTCGACCCGGCCCGTCATCAGATGCCAGGTGATGCCGTACTCCCGCTCTCCGTTGAGCAAGGCCCACACCGGCGTGTTCAGGCCCGCGTACTCGGGCAACGGGCCGTCGTGGAAGTTGATGGCGGCCCGCCGCGGCAGGGACAGCACGGGTTCGGCCAGCACGGACAGGTTGGTAACGCTGAACAGATAGTCGATCGGCTGGAGGTCGCTCGCAGCCACGAGCTCATCGGCCTGCGTCAGGACACGGATCCCCTGGTCTGCCGCCCAACGCCTCACCGACTTGCGGCCGGTCACAATCGCCACGACCTGGTGGCCCGCCAGCATCAACGTCTGTGCACACTGCATGAGCAGGGATTCGGAACCAATCAGGACACAACGCCAGGGATTCGACATGAGAACTTCCGCTCAGAGGAGGGCTTCGGGGATGCGCCACAGGAACAAAGATCGGCCTCGCAAGCTGCACCTGTGTGTCACAAGGCCACCACGGCAACCGCGACGGGCCATAGGCAATTATTCGCGTCGCAGCGGCCCCTCCTCCCCCCTCAGTTGAGGGTTCCCCCCCCCATTGGGACGCCACCAACGCCAGTCGCCGGCTGGATCGAGGTCGGCTGGAGTTGCGATACTCCAGCAAGCCTCGCGCGGTGCGAAGGCCCATGAGCAGCACGCAGTGCCGCGCCCTGTCACTTCCCGATGCCAAGCTCCTCGACCTGCGAACTGACGATCGGCTATCCGAGCACCTGCTATGGCACGCGACGGGTCAGCCATGACCTGCCTCTGGCGGCGCACCACATCCGCTACAGGCGGGTGCGACGCCTGCCGTTGCACAGACTGCCCTGGAGCCCCGCCCACTGGGCCCATCGCTACGACTTCCTGACCCGTCCCGTCGTTGACGCCGTGCATCTGTTCAACGGCATCAGCGTGGCCCGTTTTCCCTGGGTGTCGAGCATCGAGATGGAATATCCACGCTATTTCGGGAAAGTCTCCGAACGTGCCCTGAAGGAAGCCCTGGAATGCATGGCCTCGGACCACTGCCGCCTGCTGATGCCCTTGAGCGAAGCGGCGCGCCGACACCTGAGCGCACGCTTACCCGCCGGCCTGCGCGACCCGATCTCCCGCAAACTCGTCGCCTTCAGCGGTGGGGTGTCCATCCCCCAGGAAGCCCGTGATGCCAGGCAGCGACACCTGCAGGCCGCGCCGGCCTGCCTGACCGTCGGTTTCGTCGGGCGGTTGTTCTGGCACAAGGGAGGCGCTGCCGTCATGGCGGCGGTGGACCGCCTACGCAAGCAGGGTGCCGACGTGCGCCTGCTGGTCGTCAGCGAACTGCAACGTTCAGGCATCATGTCCGACGATCACCAGGACATTGAGGCCACAAGGGCGCGGCTGCAAGGTCTGCCTTGGGTCGAGTATCACGGCGCGCTCGACAACGCAGAAGTCTTGAAGCTGATGGCGGGCTGCGACGTGTTCGCCTTTCCATCCCTGGACGAATCCCTGGGGTGGGTGGCCATCGAGGCGATGGGGCTGGGCCTGCCCGTCATCACCAGCAACATCTTTGCCCTCCCCGAGATCGTGGAGCATGGCCGGTGCGGGTTCAACATTGCCCTGCCGGTCGATGCCGATGGCCGGTGGAAAGGTATCGTCGCGCTGAATCCCGCACCGAGGCCCAGCTACGAAGAAGCCCTGGAAACTTTGACCGAAGGCTGCTGCCACTACCTGGAGCGGTTCGTGCAGGACCCGTCCCTGGTTCAGCGCATGGGCCAGGCCGCAAGGGAAACCTTTGAAGCCCGCTACAGCGAGCACACGGCGGCGGCCAGGCTGGCAGGCCTGCTGAGAACGCATCTCCCATGAATGCCTCGACGTCCTCCGCGAAGACCTTACCCTCGGTTGAAGCTGCCTGCCTTGCTGACGGCGGCCTTCCGACGGACGATCTCTACAGCTTCGATGTCCCCGGCCTGCAGGTTCACGCTCTGCGGCTGCAGCCTCATGGGTTCGACCTGCCCCCATCGGCACTGGGAGCGTCCTCGGCCTTGCTGCGCTTGCCGGTTCAAACCAACGCCCTCGGTCGCTGGCAGGGCCCCCGGCTGAAGCTGGTGCGCGATGAGGGCGCAACCTGCCAATTCGCATTCGATCGAGGTATTCAAGGGATACGTTACCTCGATGTCAGCGGACTGCTGCAACCGGGGCACAAGGGCCTTGAAGTTCGTTGCCATGTCCGGGGGATGCGCTGGTCGGGCGCAGCCGAACTCCTCGTGTTCCCCGAGCCTCCCGTCCACGGTGAACGCACGCTGGTGCTGGCTCCCCATCCGGACGATGCGGAAATCGCCGCCTACGGCCTGTACCGCCATACCGACGCCACCGTCGTCACCATCACGGCTGGCGATGCGGGGGGGGCCAACTATGGTCACATCGAACCCGACCCAGCTCGTCAGAGGGACCTCAAAAGCCGCCTGCGCGTCTGGGACAGCCTGACCGTCCCGCTGTGGGCAGGTTTGGGCGTGGACCGGGTCGCCAACCTCGGATACTACGACGAGACGCTGGCATCGATGCGCGCCCATCCCGAGCGGGACCACGGACCATCCCAGGCGGGTTGCATCGACTTCCAGGCCCAGCGGCGCGCCCTCGTGCCCGGATTGCTGCGGCCGGGCGCCCGCCCCTGCTGGACCAGTCTGGTCGCTGATCTGGTCCACCTGATCCGGACCGTCAGGCCCCGCATCATCGTTGCTCCTCATCCGCAGCTCGATGCTCACATCGACCATCGCATGACCACCCAGGCCCTGATCGAAGCCCTTGCACAGGCCGAGCCTCAGGACGGGTCCCTTTTCCTGTACGTGAATCACCCGGTTCAAAGCGCCCGTTGGCCCAGCGGTCCCCCACGGATGGATGTGACGCTGCCGCCCAACGCCGCAGCCATGGCAGCGCTGCGCAGCTTTCACTCGCATCCTTTGCAGCCTCAGGATCAGATCGACAAACTCTTTGCCATCGAGGCGATGCATGACATGCGGCGCTCGCCTCCGTCCATCACGCGCCGGCGCGAGTGGGGTCTGTTGTCGGCCGCCTGGGAGGCGCGCGATGCCCTGTTGCGCGCCCACATGGGAACGTTCAGCTATGTACGGCGGGCCGTACGGGCCCGAGAGATCTTCTTCGTCTATCGGATGCGGGACCACCAACTTCTGGCGCAGGCATGAGCCGACCAGGCCGGGAAACGTTCAAGCCTCCACGGGGTGCCCCTGACGGCGCAGATATTCGATCACGCGCCGGGGATCCTGACAGTCGCCCATCTTGCCCAGCAAAGACTTCTTCAAGAAAGGGAACCCGGCGTCCAGGAGCTCGAAGGGACGCTGCAGGCAGGGGTCATCGAAACGCCGAGCATCGTTGTACCACCAGGCCCCCACGCTCATGTGCCGAGCGGCCACACGCGCGAGCTGCAACTCCTGGCACAGCACCACCTCCCCCATGCGATCGTAGGCCTTGTGCCGAGGAAACACCGGGCGCAGTTGCTCAAGCCGGTCCGGCGTCACCTGCCGCAGCACGAAGGCGTAGGACTGCAGATGGTTCTCGCACAAGGCCGACGCGGTGAATCCGGTCAGGTCCCAGGAAGCGGCGTCCATGAAGCCCCCCAGGTCCTGGAACGGCCCGAACACGGAATCGTTCATGACGAGCACGTCGGCGCCGGGCGAGCGCAGGGCCACCATTTCCAGCGCGAGGGTATAGGCAGAAAAATCGTAGCCCGACAGGCCCTTCCAGTACAGGGCGTCGGCCTGCTCATGCAGATCCGGCGGGACATCCCCGGCCTTGGGTGTGGCACACACGACGCACAATGCCAGCCCTGGCCGGCGCAAGCTTGCCAGCGTGAAGCGATGGCTGGCCTGCAAGCGGCCATCGGGCAAGTAGACGAAGTAGACCGCCCAGCGCGGCCTGGACACCACGGGGCGAAGTTCGAGATGGGGTGGACGCGGCCTCGCATACACAGGCCCTCGCACGAGCCTGTGCAGACGCAGGCTCCATCTGGTGCGGGATGGCTCAAAGGACCACGAGGTCCTCAGGCCATCGACGGGACCGGGCCCGTCGAAGGGCTTTCCAGGTGCCAGCCTCGGCGGTCCGGCATTGCAACGTTCAGAGTCTTGCAGCAGCATGGAAGCAACGATGTCGGAAAACCCCTTCAGGCCCGGGCCGCACGCACCACATGCATCACGCGCCATAACACCGGCGCAAACGCAGCGGTGACCAGAAGCCCCTGTACCACGAGCAAAGCCACCCCCGCGGCACTGCGAGGCGGCAGCTCTGTTGGCCAGAGCCAGTGGCCCAGCCACAGCACACCAAACCCCACACCGAGGGCCTGAACGGTGAACCACAACTCGGGCACAAGATTCCTCAGACCCAGGCGCCGCCCCAGCAACGCAACCACGATGAAACGCAGGAACTCTGCCGCCGCCAAGGCATAAAGTGCCCCGGTCAGCCCGCCCATGTGGATGGCAGGCCAGAGCAGTCCGCAAAAAGCCAGCAGCTTGGTCGCGCTGGCGGCGGCGACCCAATGGGCTCGGCCACTGGCCAGAAAGGCGGCACCATACATGCCTTCCACGATCGCCAGCCAAGCACCCACCATCAGGATCGGAACATACCGTCCCGCATCAGCGTAGCGTTCATCGTAAGCTATCGCAAAGAACTGAGGTGCACAGGCGATGGTTCCGGCCACCAGATAGGCCCCCAGGCCCAGCATCGGCAGCTTCGACCGCTCGACAGCCGTGGCCAGCGATTCCTGGCGCTCCAGCAGCCGTGAGTACAAAGGAAAGGCCACGGCATTTTGCATGCGCCCCATCAGCATGGGCGCCAGGATCGCAATATTGGCGGCGATTGCGTAGACGCCCACCTGATCCAGCGGCAACAGCTTGGCGAATGCCAGCTTGTCGATCTGCTGGGACAGAAAGAAAATCACCGTGCTGAGGAAAACCCATTTCCCGAAGCGCACGATCTCGGACACCGACGGGCGATCCCAACACAGGCGATTCGCCGGCCCCTGCAGCATCCAGTGGCTCAGCACACAGTTGACCGTGATCGTCACCAGACTGCCCAGAGCCAGCGCATAGACCGAACGCGTCCACCAGGCGACGCCCACCATCACCACCACCCCGCACAACTGAGCCCCGAGGTCGATGGCCGTCACGCGCTTGAGGTCCATGTGGCGGGCGGCCGTCTTCGTCTTGGTGGACTGGAATCCCTCGATGACCATGCCGAGCGCCACGAGCGGCAGCAGCCAACGCAGTTCCAGCGCCATGGGATCATTGGCCGCATAGAACGAGGCCACTGGCCAGGCCAGAGCCGCCGCCAGCGCGGCCAAGACGACTCCGCGCAGGATCTGCAGCGTCCAGACGGTGTCGAGAAAATCGCGCTGATCCCCGCGTCGGTTTTGGACCACGGTGGGCCCCAGACCAAGATCGGAGCACATCGCCAGACCCTGGATGATCGCCCCGACGATTGCCATCAGCGCAAAAGCCTCCTGGAAGAGCAGCGCCGCCAGGATGATGTTGCTGACCAACCGCCCAGCCTGTGCCAGCGCAAACCCGAGGGCGGTCCAGGCCGTTCCACTCAGGGCCGAACGACGCAGGCCGGACCGGGAGGGCACCGGATCGGCATTCAGACCCTCCGTTCCATGCAGACTCACACACCCTCCTTCAGGCTCGGGACATCATGCATTGGTCAGCCTCCCCGTAGAGCCCGCTCGCTGCGGATCATCTGCCCCCGAAAGTGCCATGGCACGTCCTTGCCCACCGAGGACGACACCTTCGTGGCGACCGGCTCGCGCGGCCCCAGGCCGAGATAGGCGATGCATGCTGCCGTGACAAACCACAGCAGTGTCGGGATGACGCTGATGGAACTGACGGTTGCGATGGTGAACAGCACACCGATCAGCCCTCCGAACAACGCCCGCCCCAGCGCAAGCGCCTCGAGATCGTCCGGATCGAGGTTTCGAACTGACCACCACACCCGCCACAACCCGTACAACGGGGCGATGAGGAATAGCCCCAGACCGATCAGCCCATTGGCCAGTGCAACCTCGAGATAGGTGTTGACGATGTCGATGATGCCTTGCCCCTGCCGGAGCTGCTCCATCAAGGGATGCAGCAAGAAATCCCTTGCCCCGAAGACCGGGTTTTCCATCAGCACGATCCACGAGATGTCCAGGAGTCTCTGTCGGTAGGTGACGTTTTCCGCTTCTACCGATCCGACAAACGGCAGATAGTCCACCACCGTCCCGCCCCAGGGTGATGCCAGGACGGCTCCCAGGGCGACACTGCCCACCAGGCCAGCGAAGACCACCCGCTTGAGCGCCCCTTGACCCACCAGGGATGCCGCCAGGGCCATGGCCGCGGTCCCCAACCAGGGGCCGCGTGACAACGAGGCCAGCAGACCGACCGACAAAACGAGCACCACGGCCCGCCCCATCCAGCGGGGCCGGATGGATGGCAGGAGGTAGATGAGCAAGGCCAGCCCGATCATCATCGTGTAGCCCAGCGCAATGGCGTTCAACACGGAACCGTTGGCCCGCAAGGCTCCTCCTTCTCCGCGGGTCAGGTAAACCAGGATGGGCTGCGGCGGCAATCCCAAGGCAGGGCGCAGCGACTCATACAAAAGCCAGTGCTTGAAGGTCTCGAACACGGCAATGACGGCCAGGATGCCCAGGGCGATGACGAGGGCGGCCACTGCCTCGCGCATGCGATCCCGGTCGCGCAGGCTGCGGCTGGCCACGTAATAGAGCAGCCACACATCGGTTATCAGATAGAAGCCCGCCCGCAGGGAGTTGGTCACCGTGTCGACGGCCATCTGCCGCAAGCACACGTAGGCAATGAAGCACAGGATCGCCGCATCGGGAATGCGCGTGACCGCAGGCCGTGGTGGTGTGCGGGCCGACAGGCGCAAGGCAGCCGGCAGGAGGATCGTCAGGCTGAGCAGCCGGGCATGGTTGATGTCGAAGAGGAAGTTGACCAGGCCCATGCCGGGGATGGGTTGATCGAAACCCGGCACGGCGAACAGCAGCAGCAGGTACAGTGCCATGGGATTGCGCTCGCGCGGCACCTGCCACAGCAGCACCGCGGCAGCCACGACGATGTACAGCCAAAAGCTGTGCGAGAAGAACGCCAGAAGGGTGATCGCGAACCAGAGATTGCGCCTGCGCCGGAAGTCCTCCAGACTCATCAACCGGGAGGGGGCGACCTTGCCGGCCAGCCAGAAGGCCGGCACGGCGATCCCGAGGATCACCACCAGGGCGCGCAGGTGTTCTGGCATCGGAGAACCGGACCGGGACTGGTGACCGTGACGCGACTCAGCCCCCCGCCTTCTTGCGCCGGGGGACTTCGTTCAGGACCGTGCCCACCACCTCGACGCCCACCTGGCCCAGACCTTCGACCAGACCGCGCAGCGCATTGACCCGTGTGTGGCCATTGCGTGCCACCGCCAAGGCGGCACCAGCCTGCACAGTGACCATGACGGCGTCATCACCTTCGGAAGTTCCCGGGGTGTCGATCAGCACCAGGTCGAAACTGTTACGGGCATTCATGAGCAGGTCGGTGAATGCCGGTTGCCCCAGCAACTCCAGAGGGTTGGGCGGCACGGGGCCCGAAGGCAGGACAAACAGACCAGCCAGTTCGGTGATGTGGACGATCGCATCATGCCCTGATCGCCCGGACAGCAGGGTGGACAACCCACTTCGGTTTTGCAGCGAGAACAACTCGTGCAGCCTGGGCGAGCGGAAGTTCGCGTCGATCAGCAGAGTCCGCTCCCCCAGTTGAGCGAACACCACGGCCAGATTGGCGGCAAGGTAGGTCCGCCCTTCCCTGCGCTGCGTCCCGACCACCGAGAGTACCTGGCGACGCTCACTCTTGTTGTACCAGCGCAGCAACAACTGACTGCGCAGGGATCTCAGTCGCTCGACGGCGGGGCCAAAGGGCTCATAGGCCGCCTCGAGCTCCCGGCTGATCTGCAGGCCTTCCGACGCAGGGTGGATGTAAGGAAAGGAAAACTGCTCGGCCAGGGCGTACTGGACGTCCTCGGCCGTCAGCAGACCCATCTGGATGGCCACCTCGCCGAACTTCAAGCCTCTTTGCTTTTGCGCGTTGAGGATGCGCTCGACATCCTCTCGAGCAAGCCGACCCGCATCGACGAGGATGGCGCCGATGGGCCGGTTGACCCGCGGCACCGTCGGCACCACGGAAATCGACATCTTCATCCGCCAGCCCCCGGCATGGGCAGCGCTGGTCGGGCCGGTGGTCCCCCGGTCGAGGCCAATCGACGCAGCGATGTCGCCGTCGACGAGGCCCCCAACACGCCGATGAGCTGTGCACCGTCGATGCCTAACAGGTCTTCCTCACCGCGCACACGGCGATCGAGCAGTTCGATGCCGATGGCCATTCCGATGGCCAGCATCAGGCCTCCCATGATCGACCCCAGGATGCCGATCTTGACCTTGCGGCTGGTGTATTCGAGAGGCTCCACGGCAGGACTGAGCAGACGCAGGATCGACTGGCTGGACTGGCTCTCGAGATTGAGCAGGCTGCTGCGTTGGCTGACGGTGTCGTATGCCCGCTGCGCCGTCTCGACATCGCGCATGAGCACGGCGATTTGATCCCTCGCCGAACGCATCTCCAGGAGCTGGCGCTTCTGGGCCTCCACCATCGCGCGCAGGGCCTCCACCTTCTGAGCACTGGCCCGGCTGACCACCGTGACGCTACCGGACACGCGCTGCATTTCGGCATTGAGTTGCTGCTTCAGCTCGGCAATCTGGGCCTCGATCTGGATGCGCTGGGGATGGTTCACACCCAGGTTGCGGCTGATCTCGCTCAGGCGCGTTTCTGCGGCCGTCAACTGCCCCCGTATGGCCTGCACCTGAGCGCTCTGGAGGATGTCCGGCGAGGTGTCCCCGGCATTGCGTTGGCGTCCGAGAGCGTCCAGCCGTTCCGCCTGGGCCAGCGCGAGCTCGGCCGTCAGGGCATTCAAACGGGCCGTCTCCTGGTCCAGGCGCTCGTCGGTGACCACGATGCCCTTTTGCTGTTGGAACTTGGAAAGCCGGGCCTGGGCCGCCTCCAGCTCGTTGCGCAGCACCTTGCTCTGCTCTTCGAACCATGATGCCGACTGGCGCGCCGGTTCGATGCGCATCTCGATGGACACATCAATGGCTGTCTGGGCGATCGCGTTTGCCGCCGCGGCAGCCATCGCAGGGTCCACGTGCTTGAAGCTCACGTTGAGCACATTGCTCCCACGCACGGGCTCCACCGTCATGCTGCGCTGGATGAAACCGGCCAAGTGCCGCTCCAGAGGGATCTTGCCTGCGGTGTCCTTCATCCAGGCCTCGATGGTGCCAGGATCATTCTGCATTCCCAGCTTGGTGACCACTCTCGATGCCACCTTGTCACTGCGCAGGATCTCCAGCTCGGTGGCCATGCTGAATGGCGCCGAAAGGGCCCCCAGGACCGGATCGGGGCGCACCTCCACGACCAGCGTCGCATTGGCGGTGTACAGCTTGGGCAAGCTCAGGACGAACAAGATGCCCGCCGTCGCGACCACGGTGAACACGGCCAAGATCAGCCACTTCCTGGCCCATAGGATCCGCAGGTACTGGATGGGCGTGAGTTGCGGCATGGTGCAGGCTCAGAAGATCGATTCGCGAACGTAGACCACGTCGTCGCGCTCGACGATGTCGGTCAGCTTGAGCTCCAGCACACGCACGTTGCCACTGCCGTCCTTGCGGTGCACGCGCATGCCGCGTTCGGTACCACGCTGGGTCAGGCCACCCCCCTGGGCCAGGGCCTGCATCAGGGTGGTGCCGCGCTCCAGCCGGTAGGCCCCGGGGCGCTGCACCTCGCCGTAGATGTAGAAGACCGGGTTGCGGTCGACGAAGAGGGTGTCACCGTTGGCCACCACCGCATCGAGGTCGGCCCGCCCGCCCTGCAGGACCGACGGCAGGTCGATCTCCAGCCGGACGGGCTGGCCGTTGCGCACCCCCGTGAGCGTCACGATGTTGCCGCCCTCCGGGGTGATGCCACCGGCCGCCGCGATCATCTCGGACACCTTGGTGTTGACGCTCTCGATGGGATAGCGGCCTGGCCGCGCCACCTGGCCGAGGATCGACACCTGGGCGCTGCGCACCTGCACGAGCAGAACGCTCACCTGGGGATTGTTGACGAAGTTGCCCTCGCGCAACAGGCGTGCGATCTCGCTTTGTGCCGCCGTGGTCGAGCGACCCGCCAGGTGGACCGTCCCCACGAGGGGAAAGGCGATTTCCCCAAGTTCGGAAATGCGTGTCTCCAGGCTCAGATCGGGGTTCTGGTACACCGCAATCCGGATCACGTCGCCAGGGCCCAGGATGTGCTCTGCGCGCTGCGCTTGGACCCCGGTACACAGCCCCCACAGGAACGCCAACAGCAAGAGCAGCCAATGGCGCTTTGTCGTGTGTTTCCTGGGGGTCAAACGACGGGAATGGTTCAACGTCTTCATGTCCAATACGAAACCCACGACAGGACGACCTCGAACGCATCTCCTGCGCCGAAGATCGGGATCAACGCGGTCAGTCTAGCCCTGGGAGGGCTGCGCCAGCCAGCCCTCAAGTAAGGGAGGACGCGGCTTCACTGCAGTGCCTGAACGCCGGCCAGCAGCCAGCCCTGGTGGCCGTCGCGGGCTTTCGTGAGGTTCCAGATTTCGCGGAAGGGCGAGGCGCCAGCGCTCACTTCCTCGCGGATCATCCCGGAGAATTCGACACTGGCAAGGAAGTGGGCCCCCAGATCCTCCACGCCGAGCAGCGTGGCCTGCAGGGTGACGACATCCGTGCGGTTGGGCTGGTCCCCCCGCTCGGCGAGCTGTGCTCGCACAGTGGCCAGCATGTCATCGGTCATCAGCTCGCCCAGACGGGCCAGGTCGGCGGCATCCCAGGCCTGCTGCAGGATGACGAAGTTGCGCTTGGCCGCGTCCAGGAAGCCTGCCGAGTCGAACCCGTCGGGCACCCCCCACCAGGGCCCGGGAAGAGGTTCCCCGAAATCGGGACCCCTCTAGTGCCCGCTCGACTCTCGGGTGAGTGTGCAGGAGTGTGCTCCTGTTTT
>NZ_JBKBVU010000188.1:0-6053 GCF_046289365.1 Caldimonas sp.
TACCCGGAGCTGCGTCTCCGCCAGCGACCGCAGCAATCGGCATAGGCGCGGCCGGTGCCGCAGGGACAGGCCTTGGGGGATGAGCAAGTGGCGGGCTTGTCGGAGGACATCACGGTGGGGCGGTGCGGGCTGGTAACCTTCTCGCCTTTATAAGCCTTTGCCGCCCGACCGATGCTGTTCCTGCTGTCGCCTGCCAAGACCCTCGACTACGACACCCCCGCGCACGTGAGTACGCACACCCGCCCGGTCTTCGTGGACGAAGCCGCCGAACTGATCGATGTTCTGCGCCGCAAGACACCGGCCGAGATCGCCAAGCTGATGTCGCTCAGCGATGCGCTGGCCACGCTCAATGTGGGCCGCTATGCCGCCTGGTCCACGCGCTTCACGGCGGCCAATTCCAAGCAGGCCGTGCTGGCCTTCAACGGTGATGTCTACGAAGGGCTGCAGGCCCGCACGCTGAGCGCCGCGCAGCTCGACTGGGCCCAGCAGCACCTGGTCATCCTGAGCGGCCTGTACGGCGTGCTGCGCCCGCTGGACCGCATGCAGCCCTACCGGCTGGAAATGGGCACCCGTCTGGCCACCTCGCGCGGCAAGGACCTGTACGCCTTCTGGGGCCCGCGCATCGCCGAACACCTGAATGAGCGCCTGAAGGCCGACGCCTCGCCGGTGGTGGTCAACCTGGCCTCCGAGGAGTACTTCAAGGCCGTGGACCTCAAGATCCTCAAGGCCCGCGTGGTGCACTGCGTGTTCGAGGACTGGAAGTCCGGCGCGTGGAAGCTCATCAGCTTCCATGCCAAGCGTGCCCGCGGCCTGATGGCGCGCTACGCCATCGAGACCCGTGCGCTGCTGCCCGAGCAGTTGCAGGGCTTCGACCGTGAGGGTTATGTCTATGACGCTGCGGCCTCCGGGCGCGATCGGCTGGTCTTCCGGCGGCGCGCGGCGCCGTAGCACAATCGGGTGCATGGACCAATCGAGCATCCAACCGCACCGGCAGCCCGAGCGCGGGCCCCAGGGGACGCCATGAGCCAGACCATCACAGCCGAACTTCGCCAGTGGATCACCGAGCAGGTGGTGGCCGGCCACGGGCCGGAGGCGGTGCTCCAATCGATGATGGCCAGCGGCTGGCAGGAGGACGTGGCCTTGAAGGCGCTGGAGCAGACCCTGGAGACCTTCCTGCGCGAGCGCGGCATCGATCCGCAGGCCGTCTACGAGCGCGGCACCGCAGCGCTGTATGACAAGCCGGTGCCCGAACCCTCACTGCGGGGCGATCCCACGGTGATCGACCTCGGCGACGCGCAGGTCCAGGTCGTCATGAGCATGCACACCCCCCGGGTGGTCGTGTTCGCCAACTTCCTCAGCGCGCAGGAGTGTGACGAACTGATGGCTCTGGCGGCCACGCGGCTGGAACGTTCGCTGACGGTGAAAACCGACACCGGCACCAGCGAAGTCAATGCGGCGCGTACCAGTGACGGCATGTTCTTCCAGCGCGGTGAGTTCCCCGTGTGCGAACGCATCGAGCGGCGCATCGCGCGACTGCTGAACTGGCCGGTGGAGAACGGCGAAGGCCTGCAGGTGCTGCGCTACCGCCCCGGCGCCGAATACAAACCCCACTACGACTACTTCGACCCGACCCAGCCCGGCACGCCGACCATCCTCAAGCGCGGTGGCCAGCGCGTGGGCACGCTGGTGATGTACCTCAACACGCCCGAGGGCGGTGGCGCCACCACGTTTCCCGACGTGAAGCTCTCGGTGAACCCGGTCAAGGGCAGTGCGGTGTTCTTCAGCTATGCGCTGCCGCACCCCTCCACCCAAACGCTGCACGGCGGCGCGCCCGTGCTCGCGGGTGAAAAGTGGGTTGCCACCAAGTGGCTGCGCGAGGGCCGTTTCGAGTGAACGACGCAGCCGACGACCTGCCCCTGGCCGGCGTGCGGGTGCTCGACCTCACCCGGCTGCTGCCCGGCCCCTTCGCCACGCTGCACCTGCGCCGCCTGGGCGCCGACGTGCTCAAGATCGAAGCGCCCGGGGCGGGCGACGATGCCCGCACGATGATGCGCTCGGCCGAGGACGTGGCCCAGGGCCGCCCCAGCCTTTTCTTCCGTTGGCTCAACGAGGGCAAGCGCTTGCATCGCATCGACCTGACGCAGCCGGCCGGCCGCGACGAACTGCTGGCCCTGGTGCGCGAGGCCGATGTGCTGGTCGAGGGCTTCCGCCCGGGTGTGATGGACAAGCTGGGCGTGGGCTGGCAGGTGCTGCGCGGCGTCAATCCGCGCCTGGTGATGGGCTCGATCAGCGGCTACGGCCAGAGCGGGCCGTTTGCGCGCAAGGCGGGACACGACCTCAACTACATCGGCTATGCCGGGGTGCTCGACCAGATCGCCACGCGCGACGGCGAACTGGCCATTCCCAACTTCCAGATTGCCGACCTTTTCGGTGGCACGCAGGCGGCCGTGGCGGGCTTGCTGGCGGCGCTGCTGGCGGCCCAGCGCACCGGCCGCGGCCGGCATGTGGATGTGTCCATGACCCATGGGGTGTACGAGCACAACCTGCTGGCGCGGCTGGCCGTGCAAGCCACGGGCCACGCGCCGAGTCCGGGGCGTGACCTGCTCACCGGTGGGGTGCCCTGCTACAACGTCTATCGCACGAGCGATGGCCGCTGGATGGCAGTGGGGGCCTTGGAGCTGAAGTTCTGGCGCGCGGCCTGCGAGGTGCTGGGCCACCCCGAGTGGGGCGATCGCCACTGGTCACTGGGCCAGGCGGTGGGCGGCGAGGACGCGATGGCCCTGCGCGAGGCCGTGGCCGCGGTGTTCGCCACACGCAGCCAGGCCGAATGGACCGCCGCCTTCGAGGCGGCCGATTGCTGTGTGAGCCCGGTGCTGCGCATGGACGAGGCCATGCGCCACCCGCTCTTCAATCAGTAGTCGCGGCGCTTGCCGAAGGGCTTGCCGCCCTGGGGCTTGGCACCGAAAGGCTTGGCGCCGAAGGGCTTGTTGCGCCCGGCCGGCTTGTTCCCCAACGACTTCTTTTCGCCCCACGGCTTCTTGTCGGCGAACGAGCGGGTGTCGCCCCACGGCTTGCGGTCGCCGAATGAGGGCTTGTCGGCAAAACTGCCGCGGGCTTCACTCAAGCCACGGCCGCCGTCATCGCGCCGGTGGCGGCCCTCGAAGGGGGCACGCTCGCGCGGCGCAAAGTCGCGCGCGGCGAAATCGCCCCGGCGGTCACTGCGCGGTTTGAAGCCGGCCTTGCCCATGCCGGGCTTCCAGCCCTCGGGCTTCTTGCGTTCCACGGGCGGCGGGGCCTTGGGCTCCAGGCCAGCGATGGTGACGGCCTCGATGCGCTGCGTCGTGAAGCGCTCGATGCGGCGGATCATGCCGGTGTCGCGGCGTTCGGCCAGTGTGATGGCCAGGCCGTCGCGGCCGGCACGGCCGGTGCGGCCGATGCGGTGCACGTAATCCTCGGCCTTCATCGGCAGGCCGTAGTTGATCACGTGGGTGATGGTGGGCACGTCGATGCCTCGCGCGGCCACGTCGGTGGCCACCAGCACGCGCAGTTGGCGCTGGCGCAGGCCTTGCAGCACGCGGTTGCGGCGGCCCTGCGGCATGCCGCCGTGCAGGGCGGCCACGGCGTGCCCCAGTTCGCCCAGACGGTCGGCCAGCAGGTCGGCCTCACGCTGGGTGCTGGTGAACACCACGGCCTGGTCCAGCTCGCGGGTGGTCAGGATGTGGTCGAGCAGGGCGTTCTTGTGGCTCAGGCTGTCGGCCCAGTGCAGGCGCTGCTCGATGTTGGCGTGGGTGTCGGTGTGCGAGGCCACGTCGATGCGCTGCGGTTGGCGGGTGAGCTGCTGCGCCAGGCCGCCCACATGGCCGGCGAAGGTGGCGCTGAACATCAGGGTCTGGCGTTCGGCCGAGATGGTCTCGGCAATGGCGCGGATGTCGTCGATGAAGCCCATGTCCAGCATGCGGTCGGCTTCGTCCAGCACGAGCATCTGCACGTTGTCGAGCACGGCCGCGCCGGTGCCCAGGTGGTCGAGCAGTCGGCCCGGCGTGGCGATCAGGATGTCCAGCGGGCCGCGCAGGGCCTTGAGCTGCGCCGCGTAGGGCACGCCGCCGACGATGGTGGCCACGCGCAGGCCCTGCACATGGCGTCCATAGGTGAGGCAGGCCTTCGAGACCTGCATCGCCAGTTCGCGGGTGGGCGTCAGCACGACCACGCGCGGGCCGTAGACCTTGCCCTTTTCGCGGCGCTTGGTGTTGTCGCCACGGGCGGCGAGGATGCCCTCCAGCGCGGGCAGCACGAAGGCGGCCGTCTTGCCGCTGCCGGTGGACGACGAGACCATCAGGTCACGGCCTTCCAGTGCAGCGGGAATGGCGCGGGCCTGCACGTCGGTGGGCCCGGTGTAGCCGGCCTCGGTGAGGGCTTTTTGCAAGACGGCGTTCAGGCCCAGGGAGTCGAAAGTCATGTCAGTTCTTTTCAAGGCAAAAACCTGCCCCGTGGCCCAAAGCCGCGGCAAGACAGGCACAACGCCGGCACCGACGCCGGGCGTTCAGGACGAAGTCGCAGGTCAGGGGGCGGGGCCTGCACGGGAAGATGCAGGCCTTTGGCCTCGAGTCGGTGGTTTGCGACGGCATCGCCGCCAACCGAGACTCAAGACACCGGGCTGGTCGCCCGGGGGCGCCCGGGGGCACCACGCCTGAAAAGGTCAGAGGGGATGAACGAAGCGCCGCATTGCTGCGGCGCACAAATCACATTATGCCTGAAGTTGGGCCGACGGGGCGCGGGCCCTGGAACCTGTGTATCCTGCAGACTCGATTGCGCAAGGCGGTGTCATGGATTTCCACGTCTGGCTCCTCTACACGCTGGCGGCCCTGGGGCTGTCGCTCTCGCCGGGCCCCAACGGGCTGCTGGCCCTCACCCACGGCGCGCTCTACGGGCGGCGGCGCACGCTGTACACGGTGGCGGGCGGTTCGCTCGGCTTTGTGCTGATCATTGCACTGTCGCTCTTCGGCATCGGCGCGCTGCTGCAGACCTCGATCGTGTGGCTCACGGTGCTCAAGTGGGTGGGCGGCGCCTACCTGGTGTGGCTGGGCCTGCAGGTATGGCGTTCACCACCGATCGGCCTGGAGCCGGCGGCCCGCTCCGAGGGGCGCAGCAACGCCTCGCTGTTCCGACAGGGGGCCCTGTCGGCCGTGACCAACCCCAAGGGCATCCTGTTCTTCGCGGCCTTCCTGCCCCAGTTCATCGACCCGCAGCGCAGCCTGGCGCTGCAGTTCGTGGTGATGGCCGGCACCTTCGCCGCCATCGAGTTCGTCACCGAGGTCTTCATCGCCAGTGTGGCCCATCGCATCAGTCGCTGGCTGGCGCGCGTCGGGCGAGCGTTCAACAAGGCCTGCGGCGGCGTGTTCATGGCCATCGGGGCGGCATTGCCGTTGCGGTCCTGATGACTGGTGACAGCGAGCCCCAGCGCCTGAAGTCGGTGAGGTACGACAAGGGGACGACGAGGGCTTGATCGAACTGAACACCGACGAGCTGATGCTGCTGCTCAAGCAGCAACTGGCCGAGCTGGACGAGCTGCAGCCGCGCAGCCGGCGCTGCGGGCGCAGTTGAGGGGCCGTGGGTCAGGCCGGGCCGCCGAGCGAAATCCAGCCCACCGCGACGGCGGCGAGGGCCGCGCTTCCCAGCCCCAGGGCCACCCGACAGGCATAGGCCGGTCCGCCGCTGAGCCAGGCCACCACGCAGCGACTGCAGGTGTTGACACCCACGGCCAGCAGCATGCTGGCCAGCAAGGTGGGGGCGTCGAGACGGCCGGCTTCGAACAGGGCGGCGCTCGACACCACCGGGGCATGGGCGTCGGCCAGCGCGGCCAGGGCCACGCTGGCGAAGAGTCCGCTCGCGCCGAAGTACTGCTGAGCCTGCGACACGACCCAGGCCACACCGGCCAGCACGGCCGCGACGATCGCCGCTTCGCGCAGGCGCAGCGGGCTCACGTCTTCGGTCGCTTGGGCGTGCGCGCCGGGCAGCGCATGGCGCAGCAGCAACCCTCCCACGCCCAGGGCCAC
>NZ_JBKBVU010000189.1:0-6028 GCF_046289365.1 Caldimonas sp.
GCTCGAATCCGCTCTCGCCCAGGCTCATTTGCTTCATGCCGTCAATGTCTCACATCGGAGCAGAGGTGCCGAGGTTTTGCAGACCTTCCTTAGGTACCGTGCCTTGCTCTGGGGCGAAGGTAATCTTCGTCTCGGGGCAGGTCACCTGATCCGGCAGGGCACCGCGCACTTCAAGTAGGCGAATCTTGGCGGCGCGCGTCTGGTCCCAGCGCGCCGTGGATGCCGCGTCATCCTGGGCCGAGCCGCCGTAAGGCCGCCCCTTCTCGTCCGTCTTCGGCGCCCCAGCCAGCCACTGCGGGTGTACCAGCAACGAGAGCTCCACCTTCTTGTTCTTACCCTTGCCCAGATTGACCAGGGCGGTGTGGCCGCAATGTGGGCAAGTCACACCTTTCTTGCGATCGAGCACGGAGAACGGAGGCTCGGAGGGCGCGACGTAGAGCGGCACATCCGGCGCCATGCGCGCCGCTTCCTCCTCCACATGGAATGCGCCGCCGCACTTGCCGCAGGTGTGCTCCCAGTGTTTGACGCTGAGCGTCTTCACCGCCATCACGGGGCTCGACATGATGGGCGTCCGGTGGCCGCAGCCGGTCACCTGACAGGGACCATGCTTGGCCCAGAACGTGTAGATGATCTCCGGGCCTTCGTAGCGGTATTCCTTGCGTTTGTCGCGAGGGATCTTCAGCGGGTCAAAGTCCGCGGGCATCACCTTTTTAGTCGGCAGGTGTGTCCACTTGCCTTTCTCACCTTCCGGGCCGTCACAGCAGTAGTACGGCATGATCTGCGGCTTGACCTCGGCCTCGATATCGGCGAGGAGCTTCTGCACTTGCTCCAGATCGACCTTGGCGAATTCCTGCTTGACCACGAACCAGGCGACCGGGTTGAGGTCGTTGCCGATCATCTGCATCCCGAGGCGCGAGCCTTCCACCAGCGTGGTCCCGCCGCCCATGAAGATGTCGGCGACCTTCAGGTGCTTGAACGCACCCTTCTTCTGGTGGTTGGCGTAGTAGTGGTCCCACACGAGGCGCGCTGCGTGAGCCGGGTCATCCGGCGCCTTGGCCGCTGCCGCGATCAGCATCGAGCGGAACACGCTGGAACGCCTGCGCGCCCACCATTTCGACATCTGGTAAATCGGCTTGCCCGCATTGCCCTCGATCACCGCCACCTGGTTGACGGGCAGGATCGGGAAGTCCACCTCCAGGCAGGTCTTGGGGCGGCCCGGATCGCTGAAATCGACCGATTCCAAGGCGACCGCCTTGCCGGCGCCGACAGCTTTGCCGACCTGCTCCCGCAGTTGCGCCTTCGCGTCTTGTTTTTGTTCCCAGAAATTCATCTTCTGACCTTTTATTTCGTGAGTTCTACGAAGGGCGACAGCACCTCGAGCAGCGAAAGTCCGCCATGCGTCAGTGTTGGATAGCCGCCCTGGCTGCGCCACTTCCATCGGCCCAGAGCCATGAGGTGTGCGCCATGCGGACCGTTGATTTGGAGCGCGACTGGAGGAACGAACGGGCCGGTGTCGCCGGACCCCGCTGCGCTGCGTCCGCTGGAGAAGGTCTTCTTGAGGAACTGACCGACGTCGCCATCCGCGTCGGGGAAGTGGCCGGAGGCGGCATAGCCGTGGTCGGATGTGATCACCAGCCGACGTCCGGTGGCTAAGCGCTCGACGAAGGACCAGAAATCATCGCTGCTGAGTTGCTGGGCCGCATCGCGGGTCAGGATCTCAAGGCCCTGACCGGCGCCGGCACCGTCATGCACTTTGCTGTCGGGCCAGTGGTGCCAGAACACCCAGTTGGGTGTGCTGTTGATCAGCCCCTCGCAGTCCTTCCACGGCATGTCGACGCATTCCGTGTGGGCGGGTTGCAGCTTGTGCGCCAGGCCGCCGCCGTTGTTCTGCAGCTGGCTGCGGCTGCTGAAGCCCAAGGCCCGCGCGAACTCATTGGTCTCTCCGGGCAACTCGGAGGCGTTGGCGCCGACCTCATGCAAGGCAAAGCCGTGCTCTTTGGCTCCCTGCAGCAGCCATGGGAGTTCGCGCAAGCTAAGACCATCCAGGATGAGCACCGCCTTGGCGCTGTAGGGCTCCTTCCACCAACGCACCAGGCGATCTGATGTGCGTTCGACAACGTCACCGAAAGAGCTCCACAGATCCCAGCCACTGGTGGCCAAGAAGTGATCGAGCGCTCCGATCTCGCGATCACGTTTGACCACCTCGCTGGGCGCGTTACCGGCAGCCAGCGGCTTGGACGCAATCTCGACAGCACTGTCGATGAGGACTCGCCACGCTTCGGCGGCTGATGCCTTGGTCAGACTCTTAAGGAGGTTGACGTCGAGACCCATCAGCTGTCTTCCTTCTCGAGGCTGAGCTCAAACGTCATCCCGTCAGGCAGCTTCTTCAGAAGTTCTTTAAGCTGCGCACCGGTGGCACTCGACACCTTGATCGTCACTTCTGCGACCTGGGTGGCCGGGCCGATACCCCAGCCTTCGAGCTTGCCGATGAGGTTGAGCGGCGACGTGGGCGGGTTGCTGAATGGAATGCGCGGCTTGCCCGCTCCGGATGCCGAGCCACCGCCGAAAATGCCTCCCGGAGGCGGCGTACCGCTGCTACCTGTTGTATCGTCACCCGGCGTAGGCGGTGGCGGTGGTGTCAGGCCGCCGCCAAACAATCCTCCGCCAGCCCCGCCGGCGGGCGGTGGAGCTGGTGGAGTGATGCCGCCCGTGGTGGGCACGGCCGAGGGTTCCATCAGGAATACCTCGTCGAGTTGCCTGCCGGTGTAGGAGAGCTTTGGGCGCAGGCGCTTCCATGCCGCCTCCTCGTCTTCTCCTGCGTGCGTTTGCAGGTATTCGAGGCCTCGAACGTTGATGGCGATCTTGCCCCGTGCGCAGAGTCGAAGGATGCGCTCCTTCATCGCCGTCTCGCCGAGCCAAGGAATGCAGTCTTGACCGGCCGGGCGAGGCTCCTGCAGTTCGCGGAGCAGCTTGCCCACCGCTGCGTTGTCGGCCGCAGCCTCCAGAACCAAATCCTCGAAGTCTTCGGGTACGAACAGGTCGTTCGTCAGTGCCTCTTCAATAGCCTCGGGGATCTGCGCGCCTTGCTTCTTCAGGCTTTCGACGCTGAAAAGACACTGATGCGGGTTCTGGTGGTCGTAGCGATGCAAAACGGCGAAGCGGTCGAAACGCTTCTTCAGGTGGTCACGCAGCGTCCTCTCAAACTCCTTGTGCAGCTTTTTGTACTCGGGACTCTGTCCGCTCCACTCTTGTGCCTTCATCTCGGCGCGAGCCAGGATGAGCAGGTCTCGATCCAAGAAGGCATTTGTCGAGCCAGAGCGAGGGATGAGGAACCGAACGGTGTTGCGTCGCTTCTGGAGGTGATCCTTGACCCAACGTCCCAGCATCTGATCGATCTTCTCCGGCTCTTCGGGTAGCACCAAGATCGGCAAGCGGTCATCCCAGCGCTCAGGCTGCTCGGCCTCGTCGAGCGCCGACCAAGGGTCGGTCTGCCAGGACTTGGGCAGCGCGATCACACGGAACGTCTTGACCACTTCATCCGTGCCGCCGATGACGTAGCGAATTTGCTTGGCCAGTTGTGCCTGATCAGACCCGTCGGCAAACAGCTTGTCGTTCCGCGCGCAAGCCATGAGCTTGGCTCGTGGGTTCTCCTCCTCACGGAAAACGAGGCGAGGGCCATCCTGGTGGATGTTGAAGCTGTTCTCGACGATAGTCGCCAGCTCTACTTGGAAGGCGTTGTCGTCGATGGGCTTGTCTCGCGTGATGTCGACCTGCAGTGTGGCGGGCTCAGCCCCGGCCAGGTTGCCCACCGCAATCGAACGCAACCAGAGGGCACTGACTATCTCTTGCAGATGCGGCGCGCGGTTGGCGTGGTCGTACACCGCCTCGGTGACCGAGATGATGTTCTGCTGCGCCTTCTCGCGCAGGGTGCGGTGATGTTCGTTGGAGACGGAATCGAGTAACGCGCCGATACCGGAGGTGTCGTCGTCCAAGCGGAAGTCGGCTGCGGTTAGCACTGGAACCGCTTCACCACGGCTCTTGTACAGGTTCGCCAGGATGCGAATCATGTCGCGCGTCTCCTGGGCATCCGTTGCGATGAGAACCTGCTCTTCAAGCAGCCGCAACAGGTGCGGGGCGAAGGGCCACGACTCGGCGAACTCCCGGCGTTTGCGGTCGTGTTCCGCCGGTGGTACGTCGAGAAGGCGGAAGTATTCCGAGACGTGCTGCGCGATCAACGATTCAATCGTCCTGTTCGCAATCTGCATTCGGTTGTCAAACAGACGGTGCAGCAGCATCCGCCGGCGATCCTGCTGGATGCGCTCCGCGTTGCCTCCGGCCTTGAAATCAATGGCTACAGGGTTGACACGGTGCACCTGCTGGTAGGCATCGCTTCCCCCGTTGCGGACCGAGATCACAAGGACCAGAAGGTCAGGCCGTTCTTTTGCGATCTCCGAGAGGATCTGAATGAAGTTGAACGCCCAGTTCTTCCAGGGGTACTGCTTCGTGTTGGTCAGACCGTCATACCAAGTCTGAAACTCGTCTAACAGCAGCATCGTCGGCGTGTGCTCCAACAGCTCGACGATGAGCTTGTCGGAGGGGATGTCCGTCTTGGCCGCCCCCATACCCTCCCACTTACCCTTGATGTAGGTGCCGTGGGGATGACGCTCGAACAGCAAATCCCAAAGAAACTTGTACCGCTGGCGATGCAGGCTCTCGCCAATCACATACATGCCGGAGCGCAGGGCGATCTTTCCGATGTTCGCGTCGCCAAGCGTGCCCGCCCAAGCATTCAGCCAAGCACCTGTTGAGGCCGGGTCGTTCACAGCGTGGTACAGCGCCGCCATCAGGTGCGACTTGCCGAGGCCCCGCTCGCCGATGACGACAACAGGACGCCCCTGGTTGGGACCGACGGCCTCGATGCCCTTCAACAAGTCGTGCGTCGGGTAGGTGATCTCCAAGAACTGCTTCGCGGCGATCTGCGTCGCGCCGGTGTTCGAGTCGTTGGAGAGCTCAATGGCCGTCCCTTTGAGGCGCTTGCCTCGGAATTCTTCTCGTAGAGTCAGTCCAAGCATCACTTAAGCTCCCCATCGTGCGATTGTTCCGTGGCCGCGCTGCCCCCGTCAGGTCCGGTACCCAGCCCCTCCCTCGACTGCTGCTTGATCCAGCTATCGATGTCACCAAGCGAGAACCGCCACGTACCGCCGACCTTGAAGGCGGGGATCTTCTTGGCTGCAGCCAACCTGTAGATCGTCCGCTCCGTGACCTTTAAGTACTCGGCGACCTGCTTGATGGTGAGGATCTCGCCCTCGCGGGTGCTTATAGGCATGGTCATGGCCATGTTGAGTCAATCCGCGACAGGATAGTGCAAAAGAGTACAAACCGGAACGGATCGGGGCCAGTTTGGGCAAGATTTTCAGAAGCATGGGGCTCAGAGGGTGAGCTAAGCGGGGTGCACCGCCGCGTCGCAAGCGGGCGGCGTCTGGTCATCGGCCCGAAATCACGCCCTCAAGGCCTGGGCGTTACTATCTGGCTTGGGTAACGGATGCGGGTTCGGTTCCGTGTTCCGCCACCAATCACCAGGGCCCGGAAAGTCTCCGGGCCCTTTCCTTTTGACGCCGGCCCCGCGCCACGCGGGATTCTGGCCATCCGCCCTGCGGGTGGGGGCCAGCCAAAACACCCAAAATCGGCCATTGTCTCGGCCAGAGCCGTCTCTGTTCTCCGGCTGGCTTGCGGGTAGCCGCAGCGCCTGATTCATCAAAATCAACGACTTACGCGCGGCGGTTCATCGTCAACCAGGGCGGCGATCGCCCCAGCGAACTGGACCGCGTGCGTCGGTTGTACTAACATGGCGTCCATTGATCGAACAAGAAAGGCGCCGCCATGACCGCCATCGCATCCTCGCCTGCTGCCCGTACTGCCCGCCTGGGGCTGCGCGCCACGCCCGAACAGGAGGCCGTGCTGCGCCGTGCCGCCGAGGTGGCCCACAAGTCGCTGACCGACTTCATCCTCGACAGCGCCTGCCTGGCCG
>NZ_JBKBVU010000190.1:0-1705 GCF_046289365.1 Caldimonas sp.
AGAGCGGCATCGCCCACATGCCCCGGCGCGAGCACGACGTAGGCCTTGACCACCGCACCGCGTTCGGGGTCGGGTTTGGGCACCACCGCGGCGTTGGCCACCGCCGGGTGCTTGACCAGGCAGTTCTCGATCTCGCTGGGCCCGATGCGGTAGCCCGCTGCCTTGAAGACGTCGTCGCTGCGCCCTTGGTACCAGAGGTAGCCGTCCTCGTCCATCACCGCGGTGTCGCCGGTGCGGCACCAGGAATCATTCGGGTCGCCGGTGAACTTCGCGCGCGTGGCCTTCTCGTTCTTCCAGTAGCCGAGAAAGAAGATGGGGTCGGGATCGCCATGGATGTCGCGGCGGTGCACCGCCACGTCGCCCGGTACGCCCGGCGGGCACACACGGCCTTCGTCGTCGATCACCGCCACTCGGTGGCCCGGGTAGGGACGGCCCATGCTGCCCGGCTTGGCCGGCCAGCCAGGGTGGACCCGCCCGGCTGCATCCCGGAATTCGCCGCAGTTGCCCACCACATAGTTGATCTCGGTCTGGCCGAACATCTCGTTGATCGTCACCCCCAGCTGCTCGCGGCCGTAGGCGAACACCGCATCGCCCACCGCCTCACCCGCGCTCATGATGGCGCGCAGCTTCAGCCGGTAGCGCTCGCACGGCGAGGGCACGGCCTTCATCATCGCCTTGAGCGCCGTCGGGAACAGGAAGGTGTTGGTCACGCCGTGGCGCTCCATCAGTTCGAAGGCCTTTTCCGGGCTGAAGCGGCCCTGGTAGGCCACGATGGTTTGACCGAAGTAGAGCGTGGGCAGCAGTGCATCCATCAGCCCGCCCGTCCAGGCCCAGTCGGCCGGTGACCAAAACACGTCACCCTCGCGGGGAAACCAGTTCTGGCTCGCTACGAAGCCCGGCAGGTTGCCGATCAGCGCCCGGTGGGGGATCAACGCGCCCTTGGGCGGGCCGGTGGTGCCGCTGGTGTAGATCAGCACGGCCGGGTCGTCGGCCCGGGTGGCCCGGGCCACGTAGAGGGCCGACTCGCGCGCCAGCGCAGCCTCCCAGTCGAGGTCGCCCTGGCCGCTGGCCTCGCCCACGGCCACCACCTGACGCAGCGCCGGGCACTGCGCACGTGCCTGGCGCAGGTTGGCGATCGAGGTCTCATCGACGATGGCCACCACCGCCTCGCTGTGCGCGAGCCGGTAGGCCAGGGCCTCAGGCCCGAAGAGCATGGACAGCGGCATCGCCACCGCCCCCATCTGGTAGACGGCCATGTGCGCGATCGCCGTCTCCAGACGCTGCGGCATCACCAGCGCCACACGGTCGCCCGGCTGCACGCCCAGCCTTTCCAGCGCATGCGACAGCCGGTTGGCCTGCGAGTGCAACTCGGCGAAGCACAGCGTGCTGCGCCGACCGGATTCATGCTCGTAGACGATGGCGGTGCGCCCGCCCGATTCCTGGGCCCAGCGGTGGCAGCAGGCCTGGGCGATGTTGAACAGCGCAGGCACCGCCCAGCGGAATCCGCAGTGCAGATGCTCGTGAGGGTCCGGTCGTCGGGTGCGCAAGAGCCGGTGGGCGGTCACGGGGCCATCCTCGGGGTGTGGTTCGTTCCGGCGCCGATGGTGCCAGGGCCGGGGGAGGGACACCACCCAAAGGTGTTCCCCCCCAGTGCCCCCACCAAAGCCAACCCCAAAACCCGTTTCGTTTCCCCCCACAAACAAAA
>NZ_JBKBVU010000190.1:1715-5986 GCF_046289365.1 Caldimonas sp.
GGGCGGGCATGGGGCCATTTTTGGGGTGTGGTTCTTTCCGGCGCCGGTGGTGCCAGGGCCGGCGCCGTCCCGCACCCCGGGGTTGTCCCAGCCGGTGGCCCCGGCAAGGCACAATCCGGGGCTCGGTCCGGCGTCCCCGGAAGACCAGACCCGTACCCGCTGCATGAGCCTGAAGACCGTTGCCGTCCGTCTGCTGTCCTACGTGCGCCCCCACAAGGCAGGCGTGGGCCTGGGCGTGGTGTGCTTTTTCCTCTCGGCTGCCGTCGAACCTCTGGTGCCGGCCCTGCTCAAGCTGTTGCTCGACAGCGGCTTCAAGGCCGAGCTGGGGTTCCCGCTGTGGCTGGTCCCCGTGGTGGTGGTCGGTCTGTTCGCGGTGCGTGGACTGCTGGCCTTCTGCGGCACCTACCTGTTCAACTGGTCGGTCTCGCACGCCGTGCTGGCCCTGCGCTCGGACCTGATGGGCGCCCTGATGCGCGCCGATGCGAGCCTGTACAACCGCATGAGTCCCGGCGTGGCGGCCGCCAAGGTGATCAACGATCCGCAAGCGGCTACCGCCTCGTTGTCACGCGCCCTGACGACGGCCTTGCGCGACGGCACCACCTTCTTCGCGCTGCTGGGCTACCTGATCTACCTCAACTGGAAGCTCACCTTGCTGTCGCTGGTGATCATGCCGCTGCTGGCCTTCGTGGTGCGCAAGGTGCAAAGGCGCGTGCTCTCGGTGGGCACCCAGGCCTACGAGTCGCAGATCCGCCTGGTGCGCATCGTCGATGACATCTCGCGGGCCTGGCGCGTCGTGCGCACCTTCGATGCCGGCGAATTCGAACGCCGCCGCTTCGAGGCCGAGGCACGGCGGCTGCGCCACGTCACGCTGAAAAACGTCGCGGCCGCAGCCACGATGACGCCGCTGACACAGGTGGTGGCCAGCCTGGGTGTGGCCGTCATCCTCACCCTGGCCCTGGTGGAGGCCCACCGCGGGGCGGCCACCGTCGGCGAGTTCGTGGCCTTCATCGCAGCCTTGCTGATGACGATCTCGCCGATGCGCCACCTCACCGACGTGATGCAACCCATCATCGGCGGGCTCATCGGCGCGCGTGCCTGCTTCGAGCTCATGGACACGCCGGCCGAGCCCGATCCGGGCACCCGGGAGATCGATCCCGCCCGATGCCGTGGACACCTCCGTTTCGACCAGGTCCGAATCACCTATCCCGGCAGTGAGACCCCTGCCCTGCGTGAACTCACGCTCGACATCCCGGCCGGGCGCACCGTTGCCCTGGTCGGCCCGTCGGGGTCGGGCAAGACGACTGCCATCAACGCCATGCTCGGCTTCGTCGCCCCAACGGCCGGACGCATCGAACTGGACGGCATCGACATCCAAGAGATCCGCAAGGCCTCGTTGCGCCGGCAGTTTGCAGTGGTCTCCCAGGACATTGTGCTCTTCGATGGCTCGATCGCAGAGAACGTGGCGTATGCGCAGGCGCCGGACCGCGCCCGTATCGAGGCGGCGCTGCGTGCGGCCAACCTGTGGGACTTCGTGCTCAGCCAGCCCGAGGGGCTGGATGCCAACATCGGTGCCAACGGCAGTCGACTTTCGGGTGGCCAGCGCCAACGCCTGGCCATAGCCCGGGCCCTGTACAAGGATGCACGCGTCTGGGTTTTCGACGAGGCCACCTCGGCACTGGACAGCGAATCTGAACGCATCGTGCAGCAATCCATCGAACAATGGCGCGGCGAGAAGACGCTGGTGCTGATCGCCCACCGCCTGAGCACGGTGCGCAACGCCGACTGTATCTACGTGCTGTCGGAAGGCCGTGTGGTCGAATCCGGCCGGCATGAGGATCTGATGACCCGAGGCGGGCTGTATGCCGGCATGGTGCGCGCACAGGCCATGGAGTGAACGATGGGCCAGGACGACTCCCCCGCTTCTTATGTTCCCCGTCGTCCGTCGCGGCCGGAGTTTCTCGAGATCCGCGGCTTGCGCTATCACGTGCACCACTGGGGCTCGCCGGAATGGGTCACCCCCGACAGCCCGGCGCTGGTGATGCTGCATGGCTGGATGGACGTGGGGGCCTCCTTCCAGTTCGTGGTCGATGCCATGGCCTCGCGGCGCTACGTGATCGCCCCCGACTGGCGCGGCTTCGGGCTCAGCGAGGCCCCCCAGGCCGACAGCTACTGGTTTCCCGACTACCTGGGCGATCTCGACACCCTGCTCGACCGCCTGCTGCCCGGGCAGGTGGTGGATCTGCTGGGCCACAGCATGGGCGGCAATGTGGCGATGCTCTATGCCGGCATCCGGCCCCAGCGCATCCGCCGGCTCGTCAACCTCGAGGGTTTCGGCCTGCCCGCCAGTCAGCCCACCAGCGCGCCAAAGCACTACGCCGCCTGGCTGGACGAGCTGAAGACGCCGCAGGCCTTGCGCCCCTACCCCAGCCTGCAGGCCGTGGTGCAGCGCCTGCGCCAGAACAACCCCCTGCTGCGCCCGGAGTTCGCAGCCTGGCTGGCCCCACACTGGTCGCGCCGGCGCGACGACGGCCTGTGGGAGATCCTCGGGGACCCGGCCCACAAGCGGCGCAACCCGGTGCTCTACCGCAAAGAGGAGGCCCTGGCCTGCTGGGCCGCCATCACGGCCCCGGTGCTGTGGGTGGAGGGCGACCGCACCGACATGGCCCGATGGTGGGGCGAGCGCTACCCGCGTGCCGAGTTCGAGGAGCGGCTCCAGGTGGTCCGGCAGCTCGAACGCCGCGTGCTCTCGCCGGCCGGCCACATGCTGCACCATGACCAGCCCGAGGCCCCGGCCACCCACCTCCACGCCTTCCTGCGCTGAGCCCGTGCCAAAATGCCCGTTTTCGCCGCAGACCCTGCGAGGCACGGCCTTTGCCGCCGCACACGAACAAGGACAGCACCATGGAAGCAGAACGCATCAACCTCATCGGTTCCACCCTGGAAGACCTGCGCCAGCGCACCGGCGAGCTACGGAGGTATCTTTGACTGGGACCAGAAGTCCATCCGCCTGAGCGAGGTCAACGCCGCGCTGGAGGACCCGGCCGTCTGGAACGACCCCAAGCGCGCCCAGGAGCTGGGTCGCGAGAAGAAGTCGCTCGAGGCCGTGGTCGACACCATTGCCCGGCTGGAGCGGGAGCTGGCCGACAACCTCGAGCTCTACGAGATGAGTCGCGCCGAGGACGACCACGACGGCCTGCAGGCCATCGAGGCCGAGACCGCCGAACTCGCCCACGAGGTCGAGCAGCTCGAATTCCGGCGCATGTTCAGCAACCCGGCCGACCCGAACAACTGCTTCATCGACATCCAGGCCGGCGCCGGCGGCACCGAGGCCTGCGACTGGGCGGGCATGCTGCTGCGCCAGTACCTGCGCTACTGCGAACGCAAGGGCTTCAAGGCCGAGGTGCTGGAGGAATCGCCGGGCGACGTGGCCGGCATCAAGAGCGCCACGATCAAGGTCGAGGGCGACTATGCCTTCGGCTACCTGCGCACCGAGACGGGCGTGCACCGACTGGTGCGCAAGAGCCCCTTCGATTCGTCCGGTGGCCGCCACACCTCGTTCGCCAGCGTGTTCGTCTACCCCGAGGTGGATGACTCCATCGAGATCGAGATCAACCCGGCCGATGTGCGCACCGACACCTTCCGCGCCAGCGGCGCGGGCGGCCAGCACATCAACAAGACGGACTCCGCGGTGCGCCTGACGCACCTGCCCACCGGCATCGTCGTGCAGTGCCAGAGCAGCCGCAGCCAGCACAGCAACCGCGACGAGGCCTGGCGCGTGCTGCGCACGCGCCCGTACGAGAAAAAGAGGCGCAAACGCCCGGCCAAGAAACAAAAAATCGAGGAAAAAAAAAAAAAGGAGTCGACGAGGCAAGAAAAAAACCCGGGGAGCGTGATAAATTATGGATTACCAGTAGAAACGCAGTCCAACAATCAGAACTTCTACAAAAAAACAAACAGCTTAAAGAAAAAATAGAAAGTAAATATGAAATAATCGGTCAAAGCGAGAGTATAAGAAACATTTTAGAAACTATTAAAAAAGTTGCACCAACAAATTCCAGAATTCTTATTACTGGGGAAAATGGTACCGGCAAAGAACTTGTGGCGAGAGCAATTTATAACTTCAGTAATCGAGCAAATAAACCTTTTATCGAAGTTAATTGTGCAGCCATTCCAAATGAATTAATTGAATCAGAACTTTTCGGTCACGAAAAAGGCGCATTTACTGGAGCTACCTCACTTCGAATTGGTAAATTTGAACAAGCAAATGGTGG
>NZ_JBKBVU010000191.1:0-5955 GCF_046289365.1 Caldimonas sp.
CCCGGCGTGACGCAGCAGCGGCTCCCAGCGGCCGGGCTCCTGCGACGACACCTCCAGGTGCTCGGGGGCGATACGGTTGCTGATCTCGCAGGCTTCTTCCATGCTGCGCGTGAGAATCAAGGCGCCGCGGCCTTCGAGCGAGGCGCGGATGACCTCCTTGCGCGGCATGCCAGGCAGCAGACGGTCGATCGCGGCCTTGACCTGCGCGATGTAGCCGGCGTCAGGGCACAGCAGGATGCTCTGGGCCAGTTCGTCGTGCTCGGCCTGGCTGAAGAGGTCCATGGCCACCCAGTCAGGCGGCGTGCTGCCGTCGGCCAGCACCAGGATCTCGCTGGGCCCGGCAATCATGTCGATGCCCACGGTGCCGAAGACATGCTTCTTGGCGCTGGCCACGTAGGCATTGCCCGGGCCGGTGATCTTGTCCACCTTCGGGATCGTGGCCGTGCCATAGGCCAGGGCGGCCACGGCCTGGGCCCCGCCCACGGTGAAGGCGCGGCTCACGCCGGCCGCGTGGGCGGCAGCCAGCACGAGCGGGTTCTTCTCGCCCTTCGGCGTGGGCACCACCATGATGATCTCCCCCACCCCGGCCACATGGGCCGGAATGGCGTTCATCAGCACCGACGAGGGATAGGCCGCCTTGCCGCCGGGCACATAGATGCCCACGCGGTCGAGCGGCGTGACCTTCTGGCCCAGCAGGGTGCCGTCCTCGTCACGGTAGGACCAGGAGCGGCCGCAGGCCTCGAGCTGGCGCTCGTGGTAGGCCCGCACGCGCTGCGCAGCGGCCTGCAGGGCCTCACGCTGGGCCGCCGGGATGGCTTCGAAGGCGGCCTTCAGCTCGGCCGGGCTGAGCTCCAGCGCGGCCACCGATGCCGCGTTCAGCCCGTCGAAGCGAGCGGTGTACTCCAGCACGGCCGCGTCACCGCGGCTGCGCACGTCGGCCAGGATCTCGGCCACACGGGTCTCGATCGCATGATCCGTCTGCGCCGCCCAATGCAGCACGCGCTGGAACTCGGCTTCGAAGTCCGGCGCGGTGGTGGCGAGCTGGCGGATCTGGACGGACATCATTCACTCCTTGGCGAGGTTGACGTTGGTGGCGGCGGCAAAGGCGTCGATGAGGGCGCGCAGCGTCGAGCGCTTGAGCTTGAGCGCGGCCTGGTTGACGACGAGGCGTGAGGAGATCGGCATGATGTGCTCGACCTCGACGAGGTGGTTGGCCTTGAGGGTGCTGCCGGTGGACACGAGGTCGACGATGGCGTCGGCCAGGCCGGTGAGCGGGGCCAGCTCCATCGAGCCGTAGAGCTTGATGAGATCGACGTGCACGCCCTTGTCGGCAAAGTGCTGGCGCGCCACCGTCGTGTACTTGGTGGCCACGCGGATGCGCGAGCCCTGCTTCACCGCGGCGGCGTAGTCGAAGTCGTCGCGCACGGCCACGCTCATGCGGCAGCGCGCGATGTTCAGATCCAGAGGCTGGTACAGGCCCTGGCCGCCGTGCTCGAGCAACACGTCCTTGCCCGCCACGCCCAGGTCGGCGCCGCCGTACTGCACATAGGTGGGCACGTCGGTGGCTCGCACCAGCACCACCCGCACGTCGGGCCGGTTGGTGGCCAGGATGAGCTTGCGTGACTTTTCAGGGTCTTCCGCGACCTCGATGCCCGCGGCCTTCAGCAGCGGCAGGGTCTCGTCGAAGATGCGGCCCTTGGACAGCGCCAGCGTGATCAGGGAGGCGTCGCGCGTCATTGGATTCTTTCGATGTCGGCACCCACCGCGCGCAGCTTGGCTTCCATGTGGTCGTAGCCGCGGTCGAGGTGGTAGATGCGGTCGACCACCGTCTCGCCTTCGGCCACCAGGCCGGCAATCACCAGGCTGGCCGAAGCGCGCAGGTCGGTGGCCATCACGGTGGCGCCCGAGAGCTTCTCGACCCCCTGCACCACCGCGGTGTGCCCGTCCACCTCGATGCGCGCGCCCAGGCGCACGAGTTCGTTGACGTGCATGAAGCGGTTCTCGAAGATGGTCTCGGTGATCCTGGCCGTGCCCTCGGCCACGCAGTCCAGCGCCATGAACTGGGCCTGCATGTCGGTAGGAAAGGCGGGGTATTCGCTGGTGCGGAAGGACTGGGCCTTCAGGCGCCCCGAGGCCGCCACGCGGATCCAGTCGGGGCCGGCTTCGATGCGCGCCCCGGCCTCGCGCAGCTTGTCGATCACGGCGTCCAGGTGGTCGGCACGCGCCTGGCGCAGCAGCACCTCGCCGCCGGCCGCGGCCACCGCGCACAGGAAGGTGCCGGTCTCGATGCGGTCTGGAATCGTCCGATGCGTCACACCGCCCAGGCGCTCGACGCCCTGGATGCGGATCTTGCTTGTCCCATGACCTTCGATCTTCGCGCCCATCGCGATCAGCATCTCGGCCAGGTCGGGGATCTCGGGTTCCTGCGCGGCGTTTTCCAGCACCGTTTCACCCCGGGCCAGCACGGCGGCCATCATCAGGTTCTCGGTGCCGGTGACAGTCACCATGTCGGTGGTGATGCGCGCGCCGCGCAGGCCACCGGCCGGCGCCTTGGCCAGGATGTAGCCATGCTCGACGCGGATGTCTGCACCCATGGCCTGCAGGCCCTTGATGTGCTGGTCCACCGGGCGCGAGCCGATCGCGCAACCGCCGGGCAGCGAGACCGTGGCCTCGCCGAAACGCGCCAACAGCGGCCCCAGGGCCAGGATGGACGCCCGCATGGTCTTGACCAGGTCGTAGGGAGCCTCGGGCGAGGTGACGGCACTGGCGTCCAGTCGGATCCGGTGCGGGCGGTCGGCATCGCGTTCGGCCCTCACACCCATGTTGCGCAGCAGTTTGAGCATGGTCGTCACGTCCTGCAGCACCGGCACGTTGTCCAGCGTGACGGGTTCTGCCGTGAGCAGGGCCGCGCAAAGTTCGGGCAGGGCGGCATTCTTGGCCCCCGAAATCGTGATCTCGCCCGAGAGGGGGCGGCCGCCGCGGATGAGGAGTTTGTCCATGCGTGGGCTTCTTCAGGCCCCCGCGCCGCGCCGGTCCCGGCAGTCCCCGTTTGCACGCCAACCGCGCCCAGGGGCCTGCCACCCGTGCCGCGGCAGCGGGTTGCCGATCAATGGTGGTGGGGGGAAGCCGAGGTGGCGGACCACTCGGCCGGGGTGAGCGTCTTCATCGACAGGGCGTGGATTTGCTCGCGCATTCTATCGCCCAGCGCGCGGTAGACGCGCTGATGACGTGCCACGCGGGACAGCCCCTCGAATTCGGCCGACACGATGGTGGCGAAGAAATGGCGGCCGTCACCATCCACCTCCAGGTGCTCGCAGGCGAGCCCCTGGGCAATGTAGGTGCGCACTTCCTGGGGGGTCGGATCGGCCATGGTGGACGAATTATCCCGGATTCCTCAATGCCGGATCTTGTAGCCGGTCTTGAGCAGGTGCAGGGCCACCGCCGCCACCACGGCGAAGCTGCTGCCCACGACGGCCAGGCTGAGCCAGGGCGAGACATCGCTGACGCCGAAGAAGCCCCGGCGAAAGCCGTCGATCATGTAGAAAAAGGGGTTGAGGTGGCTGACCGCCTGCCAGAAGGCCGGCAGCGAATGCACCGAATAGAACACCCCGGCCAGGAAGGTCATCGGCATGATCAGGAAGTTCTGGAAGGCGGCCATCTGGTCGAACTTCTCGGCCCACAGACCGGCGATCAGGCCGAGCGCGCCCAGCATGCCGGCGCCCAGCACGGCGAACACCAGGATCCACCCCGGCTGCGCAAAGGGCGGCACGGCAAAGCCGAGCGTGACCACGAAGACCCCCAGACCCACCAGCAGACCACGGATCACCGAGGCGCCGACATAAGCAAGAAACCAGTCGCGGTGCGACAGCGGGGTGACCAGCAGAAAGACCAGGTTGCCGGTGATCTTGCTCTGGATCAAGGACGAAGAGCTGTTGGCAAAGGCGTTCTGCAGCACGCTCATCATCACCAGGCCCGGCACCAAGAAGGCGGTGTAGCTGACGCCGTCGTAGACCTGGACGTGCTCCTCGAGCACGTGGCCGAAGATCAGCAGGTAGAGCACCGCCGTGAGCACGGGCGCGGCCACGGTCTGGAAGCTCACCTTCCAGAAGCGCAGCACTTCCTTGTAGAGCAGGGTGCGCACACCGGTCATCGGTGTGACGGTCGCGGGGTCGAGCGGCTTCAAGAGGGCACCTCCTCGAGCGGGCTCGGATGGTCGAGGAAGACCGGTGCGGTGTCGGCCTGCATGATCTCCAGGAACACGTCCTCGAGATCGGCCCGGCCGATCTCGAGATCCTCTGCGGCCACGCCATGCAGGCGCAAGGTGGACAGGATCTCCTCGACCTCCAGGGCATCGTGGGCCTTGATCTGCACGACGCGGCCGGTCACGCGCGCCACGTCGGCCAGCGAGGCCGGCAGCGGGTCGTCGGTCTTGAAGCGCAGCATGGTGCTGGCCCGCCCTGACAGCAGGGCCGAGGTGCGGTCCAGCGCCACCACCTGGCCCGCCTTGAGCATGGCGATGCGGTGACACAGGGCCTCGGCCTCTTCCAGGTAGTGCGTGGTCAGCAGTACCGTGTGGCCTTCGCGGTTCAGGCGGGCGATGAACTGCCACAGGGTCTGGCGCAGCTCCACATCCACGCCGGCCGTGGGCTCGTCGAGCACGATCACCGGCGGGCGGTGCACCAGGGCCTGGGCCACCAGCACCCGGCGCTTCATGCCGCCCGAGAGCTGGCGCATGTTGGCGTTGGCCTTGTCGGCCAGACCCAGGTTGGCCAGCAGTTCGTCGATCCAGTCGTCGTTGTGGCGCACGCCGAAGTAGCCCGACTGGATGCGCAGGGCCTCGCGCACGCTGAAAAAGGGGTCGAAGACCAGTTCCTGCGGCACGATGCCCAGCTGGCGGCGCGCCATCGCATAGTCGTCCACCACGTCGTGGCCATGCACGGTCACGCGCCCGCCGCTGGCCCGGCTCAGGCCCGCGAGGATGCTGATCAGGGTGGTCTTGCCCGCCCCGTTGGGCCCCAGCAGGCCGAAGAACTCGCCCGGCTCGATGTTGAAGCTCACCTCGCGCAGGGCCTGCACAGGGCCCCGGGTGGTGCGGTAGGTCTTGCTGACCTGCTGGAAACTGACGGCGGACATAAGGCGCCCGATTGTAGGCAGGGCGGCCCTGGCGTGCAGGCCGTGGGACAGACCCCGCTTGCGGCCCCGACCGGATTTGCTAGATTGGCGGCGGGCATGCAGGCGCACGGGGCGCCGGTGCCCCGGAGCCACCATGCAAGCCAAAAAGCCGCGCCGCACGGCCGAGCGCATCCTGGAAGTCACGCTCGATCTCTTCAACCGCTTCGGCGAGCCCAATGTCTCGACCACACTGATCTCGGCCGAACTGAACATCAGCCCGGGCAACCTCTATTACCACTATCCGGCCAAGGATGAGTTGATCAATGCCCTGTTCGACCGCTATGAGCGCGCGCTCAACGAGCTGCTGCATGCGGCCGACAATGTGCGCAATGTGGAAGACGCCTGGCTCTTCTTCCACATGCTGTTCGAGCTGATCTGGCAGTACCGCTTCCTCTATCGGGACCTCAACGACCTCCTGAGCAAGAACCGCCGGCTCGAAACGCACTTCCAGTTCGTGCTGAAGAACAAGTCGCGCGCGGTGCGCACGGTGCTCGACGCCCTGTCGCGCCACCAGTCCCTGCGCATGGACGGCCGCGAGGCCGAGTCGGTGTCCACCGCGATGGTGGTGGTGCTCACCTACTGGCTGAGCTACGAGTACGTGCGCGACCCGCGCCATGCCCTCGAACCGGAGAGCGCCGGCGCCGCCCTGCTGCGAGGTGCCTTCCATGTGCTGAGCCTGCTGCTGCCCTACCTCGAGCCCGACCAGAAAGCCCACCTGCTGGGCCTGGTGGGGCGCTACAACACCCCCTGACCGGAGACACCCCATGGCCCAATGGACTGCCT
>NZ_JBKBVU010000192.1:0-5946 GCF_046289365.1 Caldimonas sp.
CGCGAATCGGGGCGAAATCGGCCTTCAAACCGACTTCGCGAGCCTGAAAACGCCGCCATCCGAAATCGAGTGCATCAACTCACGCTACGGCGGGTGTTGTGCAGACCTTCCTTAGGGAGACAGCCGACGGTGTTATGCAGCAGTTTTGCTCCCTATAACACGTTATGCGTACTAAGACCGCCCTGATTCTGCGTCGAATCGCCTTTACTGCATTGGGAGTGCTGTACGGCTACCTCCTCTGGGCGCAAATGTTGCCGCTACCAGATGCGCTCACCAATTCACTAATGCAGGGCGCAACGTCAGTTCTTAAGGCAACAACGGAGGCATTTGCTCTAACGCTTCCCTACGATGCGATGCTTGCACTCGTTTCCTTCGCGTCGGCCATTCCGAACACCATATTGGTCGCTACTCTGGCTGGACTGACAGTTCGTTATTTTGGGCACCAGCGGTTGCTGATGTATTCGGTTTTGTTTTGGCCTGTCCTGCTGCATGCTTTTCACTGGCTCTACGTGTGGTACATGGAGCAAGTAGCCATGCAGGCAGGAATGAACCCCGCCTTAGCTTCTTACAAAGAGAACTATTTCTTTCCTTCCAAGGCGCTGACAATACTTTTCATCTATTCGCTGTTCTTTGTCTTGGCCTATGTCATATCGCGTATTGCTGGGCCAAGTACGCATAACCCTGCGGTCCACCGGACGCTGCGCGATAAAGCCGCGTAGCGCCGGTGACCTCCACGTTAGGCGCTCAGTTTTCCACCATCGCAGAACGCAAACCCAGATGCTCAACGAACGGATCAAAATCCCGGTCGCTGTAAAGCAAAGGCAGATCGTCCTCAATGCACCGCGTTGCGATGATCGTGTCAATGGTTTTGCGTATCGTCACGCCTTGCGCCCTCAGGACACGGTAATTCCTCGCGGCCTGCAGCGCAATGTCTTGCCCGCCCAGCGTGATCACGTCCAGGGCGGTCATCAGCCTTCTAGCCTGGTTGAAGTCTTTCTCGCTGCTAAAACCTTGCAGCACTTCGGCCAAGATCAAGTCTCCAACCGCCAGTGGTTCGCTGCTCAACAGCGAATCCAGGCGCTCGGTCTGTGGCGTCATCTGCCCACGGAAGAAGTCAATCCACACGCTGGAGTCAACAACAATCACTTGTCCGTCCTCATGGCGTTCAGGTCACCTTCCCACTGCAGCTTGCCGCGGAAGCGTCGCAGCTCTTCCTGCTGGCGCAGTCTCAGCAGCGTGCGTAAGCCAAGCTCGACGGCCTCCTTCTTGGTCTTCAGGCCGGTCAGGCGAAGGGCATCGCTCATCAACTTGTCGTCAATCTCAATGTTCGTGCGCATGATGTGTACCGATTGTGCAACGTCTACACATCGTAGCGCTTCGGCACCACCGGGGCAAGCATCTATCAAGGCTGCTGCGCCTAACATATCGGTCAAGCGGACGCCAACACTGGCCATGCCTTCGGCATCTTCATGGCCAGTGTCGGTGCCCTTCACTCGCTGCGCTCCTTCCGGCGCCGCTTACCTCGGGCGTTAGGGTGTGCAAACGTCGCACGGTGGAGTCCGCACATGACACATGACGCGCGGCAGTTCTGGCAAGAGGTTTGCTTACTCTTGAAGCACCACAGCAAGGGCTCCAGCTGCGAAGTCACTCTCAACCGACTGGTCCGAAAGATCCCTCAGTTGCGAGGAAGGTCCGGTTTGCCCTTGCTTTCAGAACCAACGGTGCACGTGTCCAAGGAACTTTGGAGCGCGGTCGGCACTGGCGGGTGACGGCGGCATGATAGTCAATTCCAATGAAGACGATAGATGCAGTGCATCCACTCAATGTTGCATTGCAACTAAGATTCGGGTTCTCCCTTTCGGGTAGAACCTCAATCAGGTTAACCCTCATCTTGACTGTCAAGGAGCTTCTATGTCGCTGATCAACACCCAAGTCCAGCCCTTCAAGGCGCAAGCCTTTCACAACGGCAAGTTCATCGAGGTGACGGAGCAGTCGCTCAAGGGCAAGTGGTCCGTGCTGATCTTCATGCCGGCGGCGTTCACCTTCAACTGCCCGACCGAGGTGGAAGACGCGGCCGAGCACTACGACACGTTCAAGTCGCTGGGTGCCGAGGTGTATGTGGTGACGACCGACACGCACTTCTCGCACAAGGTGTGGCATGAGACCAGCCCGGCCGTGGGCAAGGCCAAGTTCCCGCTGGTGGGCGACCCGACGCATACGCTGACCCGAGCGTTCGGCGTGCACATCGAGGAAGAGGGCCTGGCGCTGCGCGGCACGTTCATCATCAACCCCGAGGGCGTGATCAAGACCGCCGAGATCCACGACAACGCGATCGCGCGTGACGTGAAGGAAACGCTGCGCAAGCTGCAAGCGGCTCAGTATGTGGCGGCCAACCCCGGCCAGGTGTGCCCGGCCAAGTGGCAAGCCGGCGCCAAGACGCTGACCCCGTCGCTGGATCTGGTCGGCAAGATCTAACCGTCATTCACGCGCATTTATGCGCATGGCCGGGCTGGCGTGATGTCAGCCTGGCGTGTGAGCGGGCACGGCCTGTGTGTGCCCGCCCCGTCTGTTCTCGTTCCCGAGGGCAGGCTCCCTCGAGAGCGCCGTGGCTGCGAGTGCGGCGCTGTCGATGGGGTCGTCAAGACCGCGTCCGTTGTCTAGCGGACATAGCCCCACAAGGAAGTCACCATGCTCGACGCCAATCTTCAAGCCCAGTTGAAAACCTATCTGGAGCGCCTGCAGCACCCGGTCGAACTGATTGCCTCGCTGGACGAGCGTCCCGAGTCGGGTGAGATGCGCGAGTTGCTCGAAGAGATTGCTGGCTTGTCCGACAGGATCCGCCTGCGCCTGGACGGGCAGGACACGCGCCGCCCGGCCTTCCAGATCACCCGCGCAGGCGAGGACATGGGGGTGCGCTTTGCGGCCATTCCGATGGGCCACGAGTTCACCTCGCTGGTGCTGGCTTTGCTGCAGGCCGGCGGCCATCCGCCCAAGGTGGAGGCTGCGCTGATCGAACAGATCCGGGCGCTGAAGCCCGAGACCGACCTGGTCTTCGAGACCTGGATGAGTCTGACCTGCCACAACTGCCCGGACGTGGTGCAGGCCCTGAACCTGATGGCCGTGCTCAACCCGCGCATCCGCCACGTGGCGATCGACGGCGGGCTGTTCCAGCAGGAGGTCGAGGACCGGCAGATTCTGGCCGTGCCGATGGTGTTCCTCAACGGCCAGGCGTTTGCTTCGGGCCGCATGGAGCTGGGCGAGATCCTGGCAAAGATCGACACCGGCGCGGCCGCACGAGAGGCCGCCAAGCTGGCGGACAAGCCCCCCTTCGACGTGCTGATCGTCGGCGGCGGCCCGGCGGGCGCGGCGGCGGCGGTGTATGCCGCCCGCAAGGGCATCCGCACGGGCCTGCTGGCCGAGCGCCTGGGCGGTCAGACGATGGACACCCTGGGCATCGAGAACTTCATTTCCGTGCCGTATACCGAGGGTCCGAAGTTCGCCGCCGCGCTGGAGCAGCACATGCGGGCCTACGACGTGGATGTGATGAGCCTGCAGCGGGTGGAGGCGGTGGAGCCTGCGGCCGTCAAGGGAGGGCTGGCCACGGTGCGTCTGGCCAATGGCGCCGAGCTGAAAAGCCGCACCGTGATCCTGGCGCCCGGGGCGCGCTGGCGCAATGTGAACGTGCCGGGTGAGGAGCAGTACAAGACCCGCGGCGTGGCCTACTGCCCGCACTGCGACGGCCCGCTGTTCAAGGGCAAAAAGGTGGCGGTGATCGGCGGTGGCAACTCCGGCGTCGAGGCGGCCATCGACCTGGCCGGTGTGGTGCAGCACGTCACGCTGATCGAGTTTGCCGACCAGCTCAAGGCCGATGCGGTGCTGGTCAACAAGCTCAAGAGCCTGCCCAATGTGACGATCCATACCAACGCCCAGACCACCGAGATCACCGGTGACGGCCAGAAGGTGAACGGCCTGACCTTCAAGGACCGCGTGAGCGGCGCCGAACATCACCTGGCGCTGGCGGGTGTGTTCGTGCAGATCGGTCTGGTGCCCAATACTGAGTTCCTGCGGGGCTCGGGCATCGAGCTGTCCCGCTATGGCGAGATCCTCATCGACGAGCGCTGCCACACCAGCGCCGAGGGCATCTTTGCCGCCGGTGACGCGACCACGGTGCCCTACAAGCAGATCATCATCGCCTCCGGTGAGGGGGCCAAGGCGGCGCTGAGCGCCTTCGACCACCTGATCCGCACCTCGGCACCGGCCTGAGCGCCGGGCAGGGGGCGAAGTCAGCGCACATTGAGCACCCGCATGCCCAGCAACTGGGCGCCGCTGCGGTCGATGACGCGCACCGTGGCCTGGCGGGCGGTGAAGCCTTCGGGCAGGCTCACCTGCCCGCGCAGGCTGTCCACGCGGTTCAGGGCCACCGGCAGGGCCTCCAGGCGGTGCTGTGCTTGCACGCCCCGCGCATCCACGCCAGCCACCACGAACTGCAGCGTGGCGTTCAGCGGCCGGCTGCCACCGTCACGCGTGAGCACGAGATCGTAGGCCAGGCGGCCCGGCGCGGCGCTGAAGCGGGCGGCCCGTACGGCCACCGTGCCGCCCCGCGGGTCGGGCGGCAGGGCTTCCACCAGGGCCAGCAGGTCTTCGCGCTGACGGGCCACGGTGTCCTGTGCCGCGGCGAGGTCCAGCGCGAGCTTCTGCCGCTCGGCCTCGGCCATCTGCAGGCGTTGTGTGGTTGCGGCCAGTTCGGCGCTCAGGTGCTGGCGCTGCGCCTCGGCGGTGTCGTGGGCCCGGCGCAGGGCCTGCGATTCGCTGGCGCTCAGGCGCGGGGGCAGGTGCTCGGCCTGCACATAGAGCACGCCGGTCGCACCCAGCGCGGCGCCGCAGAGCAGCCAGCCGAGCCAGGGAGGAAAGCGCCGCGAGCGGCGGCGGCCGTAAGGGTCGAAGACGACGGGTTTGGGGCGTCCCAGCATGGGTGATCGGCAAGAGGTGATGCAACCGGCACAAGAGCGAACCCTGCAGCGTAGCGTCATCGGCCCGTGGGATTGCAACACGATGTGCCTGCGGCAAGCAGATGCGACAGGCCGGCCGTCGCTGCCATGCGCGACAGCGCCCAGGGCCCCCCGGCGTGCGGTGCAGCGCCACCAGGGCCCGTGCCAGCCGGGGGCGGGGCCGATGGGCATCGCTTTCTCTGCATTCGTTAAAATCTGATGTTTTTTGGTGCCGCAAGGGCACCGCCACCTTTCCAGGGTTCCGTGCCGGCGTGGGCCCCCACGTCAGCGGCGCGGGGCGAGGAAGCCGAGGACAAGGGGGTCGTATGCAGGGATTGCACCTTACCGCTGATCTTTATGGATGCCAGTGCGACGTGGCGTTGATGATCGACGCCGCAGCGCTGGCGGACACGTGTCGCCGCGCCGTGCAGGCGTGCGGGCTCACGCTCGTCGACGAGAAGTACCACACCTTCCCCGAATGGCAGGGCCAGCCCGGGGGCGTGACCGGGGCCGTGCTCCTGGCCGAGTCGCATCTGGCCGTGCACACCTGGCCCGAGCGCAGCGGTGTCACGCTGGATGTGTACGTGTGCAATTTCTCGACCGACAACTCCTCGAAGGCCGAGCGGCTGCTCAACGACCTGATGGCGACCTTCGCCCCGGCGCAACGCATCACCAACCGCATCTTGCGCGGCTCGAAGGACCCGGAGACGCACTCGGACGAGCTCCTGCTGGAGTGGCTCAACGATCACAGCGCCTTCGGCTTCCAGGTGGCGCGCCGCCTCGAGACGATGCGCACCCGCCACCAGCAGCTCGAGGTGTTCGAGACACCGCAGTGGGGCCGCCTGCTGCGCCTGGACGGCCGCTACATGACCTCCGAGCGCGACGAGTTCTTCTATCACGAGCCCATGGTGCACGTGGCGGCCATGCACGAGTACGGCCTCGGCGCCCCGAAAAACCC
>NZ_JBKBVU010000007.1:0-12880 GCF_046289365.1 Caldimonas sp.
GGGCCGTCACCAGCCCCCGGTCGATCATCTGCAACACCAGCGACTGCCAGCGGTCTGCGAGCGGCGTGGGGGCCACCGGGGTCGCCACGGGTGCAGCCGCCGGCGCAAACGCCTCGTCGCGCGCGGGCCGGGTCGGCCGCTGCTCTTGCGAAGGGTAAAGGCCGGCGGGCACATCCTCTTCCCACGGCGGCGTGCCTGCGCCCCCCGGCAGCGAGGCGGTGGCCGGTGCCGGGGACGGCGGGAGGGCGACCGGCTCTTGCGGCAGCGACGGGCGGGGGGGCCGGGCTGCGACGGCCGGCTTCGGTGCGACCGGTGCCGGTGCCGCGCGCGGCGCCACGCTCGTGCGTGCCAAGGCCGCCGCGCTGCGCTGCAAGGACGCCGACGCCGGCCGCGCCGCTCCCGGCGTGGCGGGGCGGAAGGCCAGCATGCGCAGCAGGGCCATCGTCAGGGCCCCGTATTCGTCGGCGGCCAAGCCCAGCTCATTGCGGCCCTGCAGCGCGATGCTGTAGAGCAGTTGCGTGTCCTCGGGCGGCAAGGCGGCAGCCAGGGCCTGCAAGGTGGCGTCGTCCGGGTCGTCGGTCGTGCTCGCCTGCGGCACCACCTGGCGGACCGCCAGCTCCTGCAGCACCGCAGCCATCTCCTCCAGGGCACCGGAGGGCGACAGGCCGTGCAGGCGCATCGCGTCGACGACGGCCAGCACCGCCGGCCCGTCACCGGCGGCCAGCGCCTCGATCAGGCGGTACACGTGGCCGCGATCGACCGCGCCCAGCATCTGCCGCACACTGGCCTCGGCGAGGGCCCCCGAGCCGTAGGCGATGGCCTGGTCGGTCAGCGACAGCGCATCACGCATCGAGCCGCGCGCAGCCCGTGCCAGCAGCCGCAATGCGCCCGGCTCGGCGTCGATGCCTTCGGCGGCGAACACCTGCTGCAGGTACTCCCGCACGGTCTGCGGCGCCATCGGCCGCAGGTTGAACTGCAGGCAGCGCGACAGCACCGTGGGGGGCACCTTCTGCGGGTCCGTCGTGGCCAGCACGAACTTCAGGTATTCCGGGGGCTCCTCCAGCGTCTTCAGCATCGCGTTGAAGGCGTGGTTGGACAGCATGTGCACTTCGTCGATCATGTAGACCTTGAAGCGCCCCACCACCGGCTTGTAGACGGCCTGATCGAGCAGTTGGGAAATTTCGTCCACGCCCCGGTTGGAGGCCGCATCGAGCTCGACGTAATCGACGAAGCGTCCGGCATCGATGTCCTTGCAGGCCTGGCACACGCCGCAAGGCGTGGCGGTGACGCCGCCCTGCCCGTCTGGGCCCATGCAGTTGAGCGACTTGGCCAGGATGCGCGAGACCGTGGTCTTGCCCACGCCGCGCGTGCCGGTGAAGAGGTAGGCATGGTGCAGGCGCTGCTGCATCAGCGCATTGGACAGGGCCTGCACCACATGGGCCTGACCCACCATCTGCTCGAAGGTTGGTGGTTGGTATTTTTGGGCAAGGATGGGGCAACTCAGGGGGTGGGTTCTAGGGGGCGGGTCCTCCCCTCACCTTTGGTTGTCGTCCTCCCGCCCGCGCTCGATGTCCACCGGCCGCAGCAGCAGCAGCCCGGCCACGAAGAACAACCCCGTGGAGACGATGGCCAGCCGGTGGTTGCCAGCCGTCCACCAGGTCACCAGACCATAGGTGATAGGCCCCACGATGGCGGCCAGCCGCACCGCAAAGGTCCACAAGCCGAAGAACTCGGCCAAGTGTTTCTGCGGCGCAAACAGGCCGGCCAGCGCACGCCCGGCCGACTGGCTGGAGCCCATGCACAAGCCGGCGATGACGGCCGCCGCCCAGAACAGCGTGGCCGACGTGGCCAGATAGGCCAGTACCACCATCGCGATCCAGCCCAGCAGCGTGAGGGCGAGCGAGCCCTTGTGTCCCAGGCGGTCCTGCAGGTAGCCGAAGCCGAAGGCGCCAAGAGCCGAAGCGATGTTGACGAGGAAGACCAGGGCCATGGTCTGCTGCTGCTGGAAGCCCAGCACCTGCTCGGCATAGACAGCCGCCAGCGCAATCACCACGGCGATGCCGGCCTGGTAGCTGGTGGTGCAGGCCAGCAGCCAGATGAAGTCGCGGTAGTGGCGCGCGCGCTGCCACGTTTGCCACAGTCGGTCGATCGAGGCGCGCAGCCCCCCTTCCCGCAAGGCTTGCGGCTGGGGCACGGCCCGCTCCTTCAGCAAAGTGAAGGTGACCAGCGAGGCCACGCCGTAGACCGCCGCGGTGATCACCATCGTGACCGGCACGAAGTGGGTGGCGGGCAGCCCCTGGGCCTGGGCCCACAGCACATAGGCCAGGCTCAGGCCCAGCGAAAGCATGCCGCCGAAGTAGCCGAAGCTCCAGCCCCAGCCCGAGACGCGGCCCAGCGCATGCTGGCGGGCCAGCTCAGGCAGGAACGACGCGATCAGCGATTCGCCATAGGCATAAAAGCTGTTGGACAGGATGATGGCCACCACGGCCAGCGCCACGTCGCCGCGACCCACCAGCGCCAGCGCCAGGGTGGTCAGCACGCAGCCGGCCGTCGTGAAGGCCAGCAGGCGCTTCTTGGCGGCACGCAGGTCGGCGTAGGCCCCGATCGTGGGCGCAGTGAGCATCACCAGCAGGCACGAGGCTGACAGCGAGGCCGTCCAGGCCAGGGTGGCCCATTGCGCTCCTTGGGCCACCACGCCCACGAAGTAGGCGTTGAACACGGCCGTCAGGACGACGGTGGTGTAGCCCGAGTTGGCAAAGTCGTACATCGCCCACCCGAACACCTCGCGCTTGCGCACCCCCTCGTTCAGGGCTTGCTGGGGAAACACGGCCGCCATGGGATCTCCTTGTGCACGGTGGCGGGCATGATGCCAGAGCCGGGGCCCCCGCGCGTGTGGCAGGGACCGCACGGGCCGTGTCGATGGTGCCCCGGGCCGGACTCGAACCGGCACGCCGCGTTTTCGGCGGCGGCGGATTTTAAGTCCGCTGCGTCTACCTGTTTCGCCACCGGGGCCCCGGGGGGCGAGTGTACGGGAGCGGCGCCGTCCGGCGTGCGTTCAGGCCCGGGGGCGCTGTGGCTGCGCGAAGAGCTTGCGCAGTTCGTCGCGCAGGCTGCGCATCAGCGACAGGTCGCGGTCGGACATTTTGAAGCCATCGGGCTGTGCGTGGTCGGCATAGAGCGCGGCCGCCGTGTGCCGGCCGTCGCTGATGGGCAGGAGCATGAAGGCCGGGGCGGCCACGTGGGTGCGGAACCAGGCCGGCAGCTTGGCGGCAAGGCCCGGCACGGTGGCATCGCGGATGAGCGCGTCGGCCCCCTTGGCACACAGGGTGCTGAAGGCATCGGCCGCGTCGTCGCGCGCGAAACGGAAATGAGCGTTCAGCGACGCATCGGCCTCCCCCCAGACCCTGCGGGCCAGGAACCAGCCGCTGGCGGGCTCGAGTTCCACCAGCACCACGCGGCGGCAGCCGAAGTGACGCAGCACTGCCTGGCCGACGATGTCCAGACAGGTGTCGCGCCCTTCGCGGCGAAGCAGCGCGGTGCGCAGGTCGAGGATGGCCTGCGACAGCGGATGGACCGGCGATGCGCCGGCGGCCGGGATGGGGCCCGTGCGGGCCGGCCCCCGCGCGGTGGCATGCACGCCCGACGGCCCCGTGGCGGGGCTGCGCCGCGCCGAGGCCACCGGCGGGACGGCGGTGCCGGCAGCCTCCCAGACCTGCTGAGTCTGAATGCCCAGCGCCGCTGCGTACTGGTCGAGCCAGTGCACCGTGTGGGCGGGGATCTCGCGGGCCGCATCGCGTGTGCGCGTGCCCGCGACGACATTGCCCACGCCGCCCAGCAGGCGGAACCAGTCGCCGCGCCGCTGCGGCGCGCGCACCGGCGTGCCTGGCGATGGCGCACGCATCACGCGCAGCAGCTCCTCAGGCAAGCCCCAGGTGCGCCCCACGGCCACACCAAGGTCCTCGAAGGACAGGCCCAGCACGGCGCAGGCGGCCTGCTCCTCGCTCTGGCCCTGGCTGCGCGCGAGCTGGCGCACCTGGGCGGCCTCGTCGGGCAGGTGGTGCTGCACCAGCACGCGACCAAGGTTCTGCATCAGCGCAGCGATGTAGCTTTCCTCTTCCTCGGCCTGCGTGGGGCACAGGCGGGCGGCGGTGCGCCCTGCCACCCGGCAGCGTGCGTACTCGTCGGCCAGGGCCTCGCGCTGGGCGCTGTCGCGCAGGTCTTCAAGCTGGGGCAAGGTGCCGGCCAGATCGCGCAAGGCCTCGAAACCCAGCAGCGCAATGCTGCGCGAGACGGTGGTGATGCTGCCGCCCCCCACGGAGCTGAAGTAGGCGGCATTGGTCATGCGCAGCAGCTTGTGCACGAGGGCGACATCGTCGAGCACGGCCCGCGCGATCTCGTCGAGGTTCACCTGTTCGGCGCCGGCCAGACGGCGCACGCGGCGCACCGCCTCGGCCTGCACCGGCAGGTCGCTGTGCTGGGCCAGGCTGGCCAGCAGCCGCTGCAAGGTGCGCTGCGCAAGGGTGTCGCCGCTGCCGTCCAACAAGGCGGGCGTGAGCCAGTCCTGCAAGGCCTGGCGCAGCGCCTGGGCACTGTCCGGGCGCCGCAGGGGGTCACGCGCCAGTGCGGCATGCACGATGGCGCGCAGGCCCGCTTCGCCGGGTTGATCCAGCGCCCATGGCGGCAAGCTCAGATCTTCCGTCTGCAGACGTTCCAGGGCGCGACGCGGCTGGGCATCGGCCACCGCAGGTCGGCCCACCAGCAGTTCATACAGCAGCAGGCCCACACCATGCACATCGCTGCGCGCGTCGGCCCGCAACCCGGCGGCCACCTCGGGCGCCAGGTACAGCCCTCGCGCCGTTCCCAACCGGCCAGGATCGACGACCCGACCGGCCGGCTCGAACGCGCCGAGCAAGGCGCGGCCGGTGATGTCCAGCCAAACGGCTGCGGGCCGCACCTGTCCGTGCACCAACCCGGCGTCATGGGCATGGGCCAGTGCATCGAGCACGCCGATGGCCACCAGCACGGCCTGACGCACCGGCATGGTCTCATGGTCGGCCAACCATTGCGACAACACCATGCCGGCCAGCGGTGCACACACCAGCACGGCCCGGTCGGCCTCGATGCGGGCTTCGACCGCCTGCACGATGTTGGGATGGCTCAGCGCGCATTGCGCCTGGGTGGCCTCGCGCCAGGTGGCGGGCGTCAGCCGCGGCAGGGGCGGCTGCTGCCAGACCTGCAGCAGCCAGTCGCGCTCGGCCGCGACGTCACGCGCCTGCCACCAGGCGCTGTCGACGTCGCTGGTCATCAGGCGGACCAACTGGTAGCGCCCCAGCGATGCAGTCTGGGCCTCGGTATCGACGGTGCTCACATCAGGTCCGGGCAATTAAGGACGCGCGACATGGCCCGATTTCACCACGGCCGGCCCCTCCTCTGACCGAGGAACTGCCGGGTGTTTGGCCTGCATCTTCCGCCCCGCCGTCCTCAGGGCGAAGCCTGCTTGAAGGCCATCACCGCCTGGTTGCGCAGGGTGCGCAGCAGCGAGAGCTCACGCTCGCCGACCGAGATCGCCCCGCTGTGGGCCTTGTCGGCGTAGATCAGCCCAAGCGGCGCCTGGCGCAGCATCAGCGGCAGCAGCAAGAAGGTGGGCGCATCGATGTGGCGGCGATACCACTCGGGCAGGCGCTCGGCCAGGCTGGGCGCTGTGGCATCGGAGATCAGCGTGTCGGCCCCCTTCTTGCACACCAGGGCGAACAGGTCGGTGGATGACGGCGCCAGATCGATGCGGAACTGGGCCGCGACCTGCGCGGCATCCCCACCCAGGCCGAAGCGGCCGATCATCGTGCCGCTGCGGGCATCGCGCAGACACAGAAGCACACGCTGGAAGCCCAGCGAGCGGTACATCGCCTCCAGAATCATGCGCAGCACCTCGTTGAGCCTGCAGTTCTCGACGAGGGCGTTGCTGACGTCCTGGATGCCGGCCGCCAGCACCTGGGCCGCCCGGTCGGGGAGCGGTTCGGGTCCGGCCTGGGGTTCTCCGGCATGCGTCAAAACCACCGTGTCAAGGTCGTGGGCGCCCAGGCCGTCGGCATGGCCGGGTGCGGCCGCTCCGGCGTGGGTGTTCAGCAACCGCTCGCTGCGGCTGCCCGGTGCGATCTGGATGTCCATCGCGGGCACCATCTCGGCCATGCGCTCCCGCGAGCGCTGCACGGCCCCCAGCACCTCACGGTCGGACAGGCCCAGCGCAGCCACATAACGGGCCGCCACGGTCTTGAGCGCGTCGACATGGTCCGCACGGGCCGTGTGGAGCACGGCATCGGCCAGATCGTTGGCCGCGCAGGCCAGCAGGCGCAGCCGCTCGCCGGGCGTGTCGGGCTTCTTCAGCGGCGCATCGGCCGCCAGCTTGCGCATGCTGCGCTGCAGCGTCTCGGGCAGTCCCCAGTGGCGCGCCACGCCGATGCCCAGCTCCTCGAAGCTCAGGCCCAGCACCTGCACGGCCGCCTGAGCCTCTCCCCGGCCCGCTCCATGGTCGGCCTGCACGAGGCGTCGGACCTGCTCGGCCTCCTCCGGGAAGTAGAACTGGGCCAGGGTGCGCCCGAGATTCTGGAACAGCGCCGCGATGAAGGCCTCCTCGGCCTCGCGGACGCTGACCGCCAGTTCGCGTGCCACGTTGCCGGCCATCAGCGAGCGCAGGAACTCCTCCTTCAGCGAGGCCGCATGGGCCTTGTCCTGCATGTGCTCCAGCACGACGAGCGACAGTGCCAGGTTGCGGATGCCCGCAAAGCCCACCAATGCGGCAGCCCGCGACACCGTGCTGATCGTGCCACCGCCGGCCGTGCGGAAGTGGGCCGAGTTGACGATGCGCAGCAGCTTGTTCGTCAACGCCACGTCCTTGAGGATCTCGTTGGCCAGGTGGTGGAGGCTCTCATGCTCCGAAGCCGCGATGCGCTGGATGCGCCCCACCGCGTCGGTCAGCGCCGGAAAGTCGCTCTTGTGGCGCATGCGGCGCATCAGGAACTCCAGCGTGGCGTGGCCGCCGACCTCGCCACCATCGTTCTTGGGGACCTGCCAGGCCTGCAAGGCCGCGGCCATCTCGCCTGCGCTGGCATAGCGCACCGCGGTATCACGGGCCGTGGCCCGGTGCACGATAGCCCGCAGGGTGTCGTCCACCGGGTGCGGCAGATGGGGCGGCAAGGCCACATCCTCATGCGTGAGCCGGTGCAAGGCCCGGTAGGGATCGGGCTCCTGCACCGCGGGGCGGCCTGCAAGCATCTCATAGAGCACCAGGCCGGCAGCGAACACGTCAGCCTGGGCCGTTGCGGGACGGCCCTGGGCCAGTTCAGGGGCCATGTAGCCGGGCGTGCCCACCAAAGCCTCCTGCACGGCACCGTGACGCTGGTTCACGGCGATGCCGAAGTCCATCACCCGCGCGCGGCCGTCGCGGTCCAGCAGGATGTTCGAGGGCTTGAGGTCGCGATGGATCACGCCGGCACGATGGGCATGCTCGAGACCGTCGAGGACCCCCAGCAACAGGCGCACCGCCTCGGCCGCCGGCACGGCGCCGTGCTCGCGCAGGCGCTGCGACAGCGTGGGGCCTTCGACCAGCTCGAACACGAGATAGGGATGCCGGTCGTGAACATCGGCCTCGAACAGCGGGACGATGTGAGGATGCGTCAGGCGCGCCACCGCGCGGGCCTCGTGCAGCCACTGGGTCAGGGTCTCGCCATCGCTGGCCTGCGCCCGATGCAGCTTCAGGGCGACTTCGCGATCCAGTCGCGGGTCGAAGGCCCGCCAGACGGCGCTTTGCCCTCCCTGACCGAGAAGCTGGCGCAGTTCATAGCGGCCCAGGGTGCGGGCTGGCGGGCGGACGGAGGCTGGAGAGAGCATGCCGGCGCGAAGGAGACGGACGATGCCCGATTGGACACCCGGATGGCCTGGCGCAAACCGGTAACAAGCCCCGTCAGGGCGGGCTTATTTCGCAGCGGGCGTGACTTCCACGAACCGGCCGTCGCCCGTGATGAAGGCCGCACGCACCGGCCGCTGCGGGTCGCCCGCCTCGACGGCGCGGCGGTAGCGTTCCAGCTGCGCCACCAGCTCCGGGTCGGCCTCGGGGCGGGACTCGGTCTTGTAGTCCAACACCCACCATTGCTCCCCTTCAGCACCCCTGCGCAGCACCAGCCGGTCGATGCGGCCGGAGCGCCCGTCGGCCACGACCGGCACCTCGTTGCCGGCCCAGGCCAGCGGCTCGCCACCCAGCAGGGCGTGGATGCGCGCATCGCTCAGCATGCGCCGCACCACGTCCACAGCCGCCTGCGCCGTGGCTTCGTCGGCTCCGAGTTCTTCTGCTGCGGCCCACGCGAGGCCCTCCACTCGGCTCAGTGACGGCCCTTCCGGGCCAGCCAGCCATTCCAGACAGCGGTGCACCACCTCGCCCAGCCGCGCTCCGGCCGACCGCGGCGCGTGGGCGGTCTCGGTCGCAAGGGGGGCCTGGCGTTGCAGGCTCGGCAATCGCCAGACCCGGACCTCGGCAGAGACAGCCTGCTGTGAGACAACGGTTTGCGGCGATGTCGGCGTCCAGGGCTCACAGACCGCCGCCAGCCGCGACCACCAGCTCGGCCCCTCCTGTCCCAGATGGGGCGCACTGGCACTGACCACGAGCCGCTCGCGTGCGCGCGTCATCGCCACGTACAGGCCATTCATCTCCTCGCGCGCACGCGCGGCGCGCTCCAGGGCCATCGCCTCCTCCAGGCTGGGCGCCGGCTGCCGCTCGTCGGCAACGAAGGCAAAGCAGCGCGGCCGTGCCTCGCCGGCCGGCCAGTCCACCAGCACGGTGGCACTGTCGTGGCGGTCGGCGCTGCTGCGCCGTTCCGGGTCGGTGTCGATCACGAAGACCACGCGGGCCTCCAGTCCCTTGGCACCGTGGATGGTGAGCAGTTGCACCGCCTCGGGCGTGCTGCTCAGGGACAGACCGGGCGAACGCCTGCGCAGCGCCTGCACGAATTGGTGCGGTGTCGCATAGCGGCCGCCGTCGAGTTCGAGCGAGCACGACAGCAGGGCCTCCAGGTGCGCTTTCACCGACTCGCGCAGCTCCGGCGGCACCCGCTGCGCATAACGGGCCGGCACGTCGCCTTCGGCGTAGATGCGGTCGAGCAGGTCGTGCGGCGGCAGATGGCGGGCCGCCTCGGCCCATCCGGGCAGGAGCGCGCGAGCCCGGCGCAGAGCCTGGCCGGCAGGTTCGCCCGACGCGGCCGCACCGGTCAGCGCCGCCCACCAGCCCCCGGCCTCCCGGGCGCGCTGTGCCAACCACACGAGCTCGTCATCGCCGGCGTCGAACAGCGGGGAACGCAGCGCCTGGGCCAGCGACAGAGCATGTCCAGGTGACACCAGGGCATCCAGCAGGGCCACGAGGTCACGCACCTCCAGTGCGTCCATCAGGGCATGGTCCTCGGGGCTGGCACAGGCGATGTGCCGCTCGCGCAGGGCCTGGGCGACCCAGCCCAGCGGCGCACGCCTGCGCGCCAGCACCTGAATGTCGCCCGGTGCCACCCCCTCCACCCGCACCAAGTGCTCGATGGCCTGGGCCACGGCACGGGCCTCCTGGGCCCGCCAGGGCTCCTGCCCCTCGTGGCGCGGCTGCGTCAGGCTGTCACGCCACGCCGGTGCGGCCTGGGCCCGGGCCTCACGTTCAGGCCGCTCGATGCGCGGCAGCGCGCACACCCGCGCCGCCGGAGCATCGTCGCCATGCTCGGTGGTGTGAGGCCGGAAGCCCTCGTAGGCCCCCTCGGCCTGAGCCGTGCCGAACACCGCGTTCAGGGCGTCGATCACGGCCGGCGCGTTGCGTCGGGTGTGGTCGCATTCCAGCACCGAGCCGCCCAGGCCCTGCACCACCAGGGCCTTGGCCGCCTCGAACACCCTGGGCTCGGCCCGGCGGAAGCGGTAGATGCTCTGCTTGGGATCGCCGACGATGAACACCCCCAAAGGCCGCTGCCCGCTCGCCCCGCCGCCCGCCCCGGCATAGGACGACAGCCATTGCGACAAGGCCTGCCACTGCAGCGGGTTGGTGTCCTGGAATTCATCGATCAGGACCTGGCTCACCCGTGCATCCAGCCGTTCCTGCATCCAGGCGGCCAGCGCCCCATCGCCCAGCAGTGCCAGCGCGCAACGCTCCAGGTCGGCCATGTCGGCCAGGCCCCGTTGCCGCTTGACCGATTCGTAGGCCTGCAGCAGCACCCTGCCCAGGCGCACCAGGCGCTGGTGCTCACGGTGGGCGGTTTCCTGGGCCACGCCTTGCTGGATCTCGTCCAGCCAGGCCACGGCCTCGTCCAGACCGGGGGCTTCGAGATGCTTGCGCAGCGTACCCGACTGGGTGAACAGGGCCGCACGGACGGCCGCAAGCGCCGCCTCGTCGTCGGGCAGCGCCAGCGCCTCCTCCAGCGCCTGGGCCGCCTTGCGCGGTGTGGCGTTTTTTTGCGCCCCCAGGGCCCGGGCCACCGCCTGCAGCGCACCACGCACCGCGGGATGGCGCAGACGCTGGGCCGGATGCGCCAGCCCCGCAAACGCAGCCCGCCACTGCGCGGCCGCCGGCACGCTGGCGGCCAGGGTGCCGGCGGCATCGGCCAATTCAAACTCCACGCGCTTGTCGATCAAGCCCAGCAGCCATTCGCGCACGCGGCTGCGGGAATGCTCCCGCATCAACGCGGCCAGGTCCTCGCGCAAGCCCGGATCGCGATGCACCCGGCCCAGCCATTCGCGCCAAGTCGGCCCGGACAACTCGGCGCTGTCCTCCAGCAACTGGGCTTGCGGCACCAGGCCCAGCCGGTCGATCACCTGCAGCGGCGCGGACCGCAGGAGCTGGGCGAACCAGGCATGGAAGGTGCGCACCTCCACCTGTTCGCCCGCATCCAGCAAGCGCTCGTACAGGTCAGCCAGCACCGGGGCCTGCCGGCGGGCCTCGGGCTCGCTCAGGCCCCGCTCCACCAGGGCCTGCACCCGCGTCTCCTGGCTCGCCAGCGCCAGGTCCGCCAGCCACTCCATCAGGCGCGCGCGCATCTCCCCGGCGGCCTTCTTCGTGAAGGTGATGGCCAGGATCTCGCGCGCGGGCACCCCGTCGAGCAAGGCCCGCAGGATGCGCGACACCAGCATCCAGGTCTTGCCCGCGCCGGCACAGGCCTCCACGACCACGCTACGCCTCGGATCGCAGGCCTGGGCGTAAAACGCCTCGCGGCTGACCAGGTGCCCGTCGATGCGGTACGCCGCCACACAGGCGTGCCCCGATGCCGCCTTCATGCCAGCCCCTCCTGCCTCACTGCGGTCCAGTGCTCTTTGCGGCACAGGCCCGCCGCTGCGCAGTGCGTGCACGCCGGCCCCTCCCCCAAGGGCGGCAGCGGCGCGCCGGCCGCCAGCCGGGCAAGGTCTTCGGCCAGCCCCGCCCGCAAGGCGGCTGCGCTGTCGGCCACCTGCGGATGCTCGATCCACCTCACCGGCACCTCCAGCGCCAGGTAGCCGGCCTCCAGGCCCTCGGCCCCCGCGGCCGTCTCGGCAGCGCCTTCCCACAAGGCCGCATAGAACGCCAGTTGTGTGTCTTCCAGCGGCTGACGCACGCGCGTGCGAAGGCTTTCCGCCGAGGAGATCTTGTAGTCGATCAGCCGGGCCCGGGGTGGTCGCTCCCCCTGCGACAGTCGGTCCACCCGGTCCAGCACCCCGCGCAGGTCCGCCGGCCCGCCCCCGGGCGCCGAGACGGCCCACTCCCCACGCTCGAAGCGCCAGCCCTGGGCCTCCTGGGCATGCAGCCATTCCACATAAGCCGGCGCCAACCGCTCGAACTGCAGCCACTCGGCCAGGAAGGCCGCCTCGTCCAGCCCCTGCGCCTGCCGCTGCGCCCGCCCAATCGCCAGCAGACGCTCGACATCGGCCTGCGGGTCATCACTTGGCACCGCCCGCGTGGTGTGAAAGGCGTGCAGCACCGCATGCAGCCAGTTGCCTTGGTCGCGCCGGTCGGGCTCGTCATCGAGCACCTCCACCTCCTCCAGGCCCAGCATGCGCAGGGCAAAGAACCGATAGGGGCAGGCCCGCAGGGCCTCATAGGCCGTGGCGCTCACCTGCGACGGCAACAAGGCCGGCGCCGAGGGCTGCGTAGGCCCCACCGGGCAGGCGGGCAGGGTCTGCGGGACCAGCACCTGCGGCGCCGCCGGCCAATCGCCTCCGGCACGGCGCAGCGCCAGGCGCAGGGGCTCCAGCAGCGGCGACACCTGCAGCGGCTCGCCCTGGTGGCTGCGCCGCCACGACAGGCTCAACCGCGGGTGCGTGAGCACATGGCGCAGTGCCAGCCGCTCGCGCTGCCAGGCCTGCTCGCGGGTGGGCAGCGCCAGGTCACGCCGCTCGGCTTCGCTCAGGCAGCCCCCGACGGCCGCCGGGGCGCCCAGGTGGGTGTGGTCGCAACCGGGCAGGACCACCGCGGCAAAGGGCCGCAGCAGGCAACGCGACAGCGGGGCGATCACCACCTCGGCCGGCTCGGCCGGCGCCGGTCGGAACGACACGGCCTCCAGCACCTCGTCCACCCAGGCCAGGTGATCGGCCCGCTCCCATTCGAGCTGCCGCGCCTGCCGGCCGTACGGGCCTGCCGTGGCAACCCCCTCCTGCAGGCGCAAAGCCCGCAACAACTGGGCCCCGGCCGGATCGAGCTGCAGGCGCTCCCAGGCCCCGCACCGCTGCAGCCCCTGCGCAAGCGCCTGCTGCCATTGCGCCAGGCTCGCCCGCGTCAGGCGCTTCAGCGGCCCGCAGGCCTAGGGCCAAACCCGCCACAACAACCCGGCCGAAGAGGGGAAGTGCTCCCCCCTCCCCCCCCCCCCCCCGACCCACTGCTTCCCACGCAACGACACCCCCC